>DESX01000057.1 GCA_002362065.1 Solobacterium sp. UBA3303 | reverse complement strand
TAATTAGTTCCTCCTACTCGATTGTTTATTCTCTAAAAGAGAGATATATTTATACACAGATTTTCTTGATAAACCGCACACCCTTGATAACTCACTGATATTTAGATTACCGTTTTTATAAGCGGGATAGTGTTTGTAAAACAAAGGGGGCAAATCATCTTTTGAAAGTTTTGGTCTGCCAATTGGTTTATTGAGGCTTTTTGCGTGAGCCATACCAGACCTTACACGATCCCTGATGATATTTAGTTCGAGTTCTGCGAAAATACCAGACATTTGAATAAATGCTCTTGTCATTGGATCAAGCGTCCCATCACGGCAATCTACGCAGATTGAGCCAATGATCCGCAGACAAACTTTCTTATCTTTGATGATATCGATTATTTCACATAACTGTTTTGTTGAACGAGCCAGTCTTGAAACTTCTACGGTTAAAATGCTATCCCCTTCTTTAACTGTTTCCAGAAGGAGAGATAATTGTGGTTTTACTGCGTTGTCTCCGTGCTCGTATTCGAAGAAGATGTTTTCTGCTCCTTCTTTCTTCAATTCATTTATTTGCCGGTTGATATCTTGTTTGCTTTCATTTGTAGAGCACCTACAATATCCATATATCATTTTCTGTCTCCTCTTGGAGAGGGGCTTTCGCCCCTCATCCTTTGTTAGTGGGTGATCGTAAATCTTTTTGAAGAAACTTCTTTTTGATAAGAGCGGTAAAGCGTTTCGCCCATTTCTTCTTTGAACCTCTTGGTATCAAACCTTGAAGACAGGACATCAATCCATCTGACAATGTAATCACCTACGATCATCTCTTCAACATCCCTTGCGGTCATCTCGTCTTTGATCTGGTCTTTTATTGCTTCTGCCTCGTTTTTGAGTTCTTCGATCATTGCTTCTAAATCGTTCAGTTCTTCAATTCTGTGAGTTAATGTAATCTGTGTCATTTTTCTTTCTCCTTTTGGTTTTTTGCCATCATCTTTTGACAATTTAATAATACACCAAAAATGGTGTAATTGTCAATACTAAATTACACTTTTTTTGGTGTATTTTTATGATTGCTTTTTACACCGTTTTAAGTGTATTATTATTTTAGTAGAGGTAAGATGCTTATGATTAAATACGACAAACTCTTTGAACGATTGAAAGCATATGGTTATAACACCAACAGGATACGCAAGGAACATATTATTAGTGAAAGCACCTTGACAACAATACGACAAGGGAAGGGTGGCTTGTCCCACAAAAACATTGATAAGTTATGTGAATTATTAGAGTGTCAGCCAAACGACATTATGGAATACGTTAAAGAAGATAGCCAAGATTGACTATCTTTTTTATACGAATACCGCATACTGCCTATTTGCTGTAAAAAATTGCTATGCGTGTTTTCTTTTCAATCTCGGCACCTGACGGTGCTTGTGTCGGCTTGGACGATGTGCCGAAACCAAATGATTTGATACATAGTTTAGCACAACAAAAAAATCGCACACAGACCGGCTAAAACTGCCAAAATCTGTGTGCGATATTCGTATAGGGTTTTTAGAAACACTTGCCTATCTTCTTGCGTCTGAAAATGTATCATCAATTATCTTGCTTATAGATTGCCCCAACGCTTTGCCAAAGCGTTCGCCAAGTTTAGTGGCTCAATGTTTCTTGTTGTTTGTATTCTTATGATTTACATTGTATGAACCAAGTTCTGTGATGCTGTTATAGATATCATAAGCACTTTCTTCTATCATCTGGCTTACATCTTGCTCTACCCAACGGATGATATCTGCTTGTATTTCATTGAGTGCTTGGGTGGATGCTTCAATTAAAACTTTTTCAAGTTCTTGTTTATTCATTACATATCTATCACGACGAGGTTCGACTTTTAATCCGTAGTCCAGATCGGCTAAACGGCGAATATAACTGCTTATCAATTCTTCACGCGAGGTTATGTATTCATACCTAATGGTGCCGTTGCCAGATTGTCCCAATTGCTTTTTCAGGTTTCGCTGATGGTGTGCCATAAACCGTCCTACTGATGCCATATACCGTAAAACTCCTTGATATATCTGTCTAACCTATATCGGCTCTCATAGCCCAGTTTCGTTAAACCACAAAGTCAATTGTAAAAAGTGGTTGGTTTAATACCGATCGCAAGTGCGATATCTTTATATTTGACATTACTGCCTCACTTCAAAAACTCGCACTCCCCTCTTAATCTCTCTTGTTCTTCTCTAATTGGTGGTAAGCACATACAATTTTCTCCTTTCTCTGCGGGGGTGTATTTGAGGACGGCACAAGGCAAACACCGATAGATGCTTGTTGGTGCTCCGTTCTCCCGCTCATTGTAATTTTGTTTGCTTATGAAGTTTTAGAAGATAAACTCTTCATCTACTGGTTTAACGATATTCTCAACGTTGTCGTTGAGAATATCGACATTATTTAATGTTATATTGTTGGTTATATTATTACTCTGCTGTTTTTCGTATGGATCTCATACGGCATCCGCATATGAGGTTGTGCGAATATCGTATAGGTTGTCTTTGCCAGGCGTTCGGTTTTCGCGCAGTCGCTTCTGGCTTCTTTGATATATGATGCCTTCATCAAAATCTATAAACCCTTTCTCAACCAGTTCTCTTATGCCGTCGTGAAAGGTGGTTTTTTTGATACCTCACCTCTTTTTTGCGTCTGCTGGCGATATGTCCCAAATGACACCGTCCTTGTTTTTCAATAGGTAGCATCATACTTTGAAGCCCGAGCCATTCAATACCGAGCAGGCGTAAGCCATTTCTTCTTCTCCGTAAATGAGATAGATACCCGATATCTTCTTATCTATCTTTACCGTTCTTTGATTTGGATACATAGCCATAACGTTCAAACCTCAATATCTTTTTTACTTCTTTTCTCAATTCTTCGCTGTCTTCAAAATAGAAGACGTGAAACTCCGGCTTGTTCTTGTTTCTTCCTGTGCCGATACATTTATAACCTCGGCTTTCAAGTTCTTTCGCCAATCACAAAGCGCAAATCGTGTATTTAGTATTTTGAAACATTTTATTTTCTCCTTTCACTGTTTCTATGGTAATTTTCCTCATATTTTTTATGAAACACAAATAAGGCAGATTAAAGAAAAAAGCCCATACAGTTTTTCTTTCCTACTGGTTGGGCGTTATGTAAAGAGATAAGGTTTTTTCATTTTTTATGCCGTATATATTGTTTCCTGATGAGGCGCGATCCACATTTGAAGGATATTGCCATTAGATAACTCTACGGTGATGGTGTGCTTACAGAACGGTTGCTTGCGTGCTGTTTCCATCAATAATTCTTGTGCTTTGATGATTGCTTCAATATCATTTGTTGCTGTTGCTTTGTAAATTGTTCTTGTTTTCATAGTTTTTGATCCTTTCTTTAACTTAATTTTGTTGGGAACTTGCCAGCAGATTTTTTATTTTCAAATATTGGGGTAGTGTTTGCCAGTTCAGCAGCGCGGATGCGTTCAATGGTATCAAATGGAGATTTGTAATCAGGAACCTGTGAGATGAACCATTCTTTCGCAAACTGATAGCGATGTCTGCCATCAGGGATAACCAGAACCTTATTATTAAACTCATCAAGAAGTTCTTTACCTTCTGGAAGCATTGATAATACGTGTCTCATATAATCGTAGGTCAAACCCTTTGAACGTCTGGAAGAAGTGATTTTGCGTCCGCTTTCTTCACATATTTCGATAGAAGGGAAGTCGTTCTGTACTTGAAGGATAAGTTTATATTCTTGTGAGCCAATCGCTTCTGCTCTTTGTGCGAACTTGTGATTAACGATCATTCGATTGTTGGCCCAGTCAAGTCGATAGCCAAGTTTTACGTTTTCTCTTACTGCCATTATGCTATTGCCTCGCTTTCCGCAACTTCTTTGCCGTCATATAAACCGGCATCAATATCTTTCTGTAATAAGTTCATATCGTTGTCATAAGCATTTTCAATGAACCATTTTTTTACATACTGATAAGGGCTTGATGAGATTAAGGACAACTTCTTCTGATACCTAAACTGTTCCAGTAATGTTTCAGCATGCGGGAGCAGAGCGAGATGGTTTTCCATCTTCTTGTAAGTCAGGTGTCTGTTATTGACTTTTCTGTTGGCATTTTTCTTATTTGTTCTTGATACCAATCTTACTACTTCTGGATTTTCTGCTTTGAACTTTTTCCAAAGATGATATTCGGCAGTTCCGTAAGTTAATGCTTTGTTTAAGAATGCTCTTGAAACGATTGCTTCTTCCTGATTTAATGCGTTGATCTTAATAGTGTTTGTCATAGTTTTTTACCTCTTTCTATATTTTTCTTTTTGCTATGATGGTGAAGCTTTTTTCTTTTCTGTTTCACCTTACACTTATATGATACCTTTATAGGAAAAAGACAGTTGGATATAAATATACAATTGATTTATAATGATAAAAAGTTGATGGCTTGTTCTTTGAAAATAGTATGTGCGGTAAATTAAGTGTCAGTTCATAAAGACAAAAAGAGAAATACTTGGTATGTAAAATACAACAACAAGACAAAGCGAGGTTTTGCTTCGAAGAAGGAAGCACAGAACTATGAACTCGCTTTAAGGATGGGAACGCAGAAACTACAATCACGAAAGAGAAAGCATTTGTTTAGCGAGATAGCGGATGACTTCTTGAAACACAGAAAAGGAGAACTTGCTTATACTTCGTATTCGGTTTATGAGTATATCGTAATCAACAATATCAATCCGTTTTTTGAAAACAGAATGATTGAAGATATTGATGAAATTGATTGTCGAGATTTCAGAGAATACGTAAATAAACTTTCGTATTCGATTAACAGAAAGAACAGGACAATTCATCTGTTGAAAAACATATTTCTCTACGCAAACGATTACTTTGGAGTTTCTTCAAACCCTACTGGACTTATGAAAACATTCAATCGCAGATTTGAAGAAGCGCTAAACAAAAAGAAGAAAGAAAAGAATATATGGACTATTGAAGAGTTTAATCAATTCATTAGGTTTGTTGATGATGAGCGATATAAAGCACTATTCATAACACTATTCTTTACAGGCATTAGATTAGGCGAGGCTCTCGCTTTAACTTTTGACGATCTGGCTCCAACCCGATTATCTATAACGAAGTCCCAAACCAAAAAATGTGAGAATGGAAGATATGCTATTAAATCCCCGAAAAACGTTTCAAGCATAAGAGATGTTTCAATCAATCGATCTTTATACGAATACTTACTTTCTGTAAAAGAAAGGCAAAAGGAAGAAGAAGGATTTTCTCCCTCTTGGTTTATCTTCTGGGGGAAGGAACCTTTGTGTAGAACGAGCATTGAACGTATAAAGAATAATGCTGTTAAAAAAGCGGGAGTGAAGAAAATCAGGATACACGATTTCAGGCACTCTCACGCTTCAAATCTAATAGGTGATGGTATGGATATCGTAGCAGTATCAAGACGATTAGGTCATTCAAATGTCGAAATGACATTGTCGGTTTATACTCACTTATTGAATAAAAATAACGACAAAATGATGGACTATTTAGAGAATTCTTCTCACGATCTTCTCACGGACGCTTGAAAGTTGTTTCTATTTGATTAAAAGTTGTTTGATATTGTTGTTTTATAATAATCTACAATCTTCTAAAACGCCTTATTTTAAAGCGATTTAAATAATAATACCTTATATAAAATAAAAAAGTCCTTCAACGGACTGTTAAGAAATGGTGCCGACACCGTGAATTGAACACGGGATTCATCCTTACCATGGATGCGTATTACCACTATACTATGTCGGCCTGTAATCAATTTTACACTAAATGAACTCAAATAAAAATATCCGAAACGGATATTTTTAATATTTCTTCAGTCTGTGATAGAGCTCGGCGACCGGTAAGCCCACGATCGTGTAGTAATCGCCTTCAATGCTGCGGATGAATTTGGCTGCATCGCCCTGTATCGCGTAGGCGCCGGCTTTGTCCATCGGCTCATTGGTTGCGATATAATCCTGTATCTCTTCTTCGCTGAGCGGATAGAATGTGACTTTCGCAACGCTTGAGAAGGTCTCTGCTTTCCCGTTACACAGTATCGTGACACCAGTGACGACTTCATGGGTGTTGTCGGAGAGTTCCCGCAGCATCTTTGCCGCCTCTTGAGTGCTTTTTGGTTTGCCTAAGATGTCGTTTCCGATCTTGACGATCGTATCGGATCCGATGACCAAGGCATCTTCATGAAGCTTATATACTGCGTTTGCCTTCTGATAAGAGAGCTTTTCGATCTCTTTGACCAGATCGTTTTGCGTATCGATCTGTTCGTCGATGTCGGAGACGATGACTTCAAAGGGAATGTGCAGAAGCTCCATCAGCTCTCTTCTGCGGGGAGACTTGCTGGCAAGTATGACCCTATTCACCGATATACCTCTGGCAGAGATAATTGAGTCCTCTGGTGACGAAGTCCGGATCGTATTCGTTGAAGACATCCATGTAAGGAGCGACTTTCTTGCCTAAGCCGCCGCAGCCGATGATGTACATGTCTTCGCCGATCTCGTTGCGCATGCCGTCGATCAGAGACTTCAGCATGCCGATGTAGCCGTTGTAGATGCCGACGTTCATCGCATCGACCGTGTTGTTGGCGAGGTATGTTTTTGTCGGCTTGAGTTCGAACTCCGGAAGCTGTGCCGCGTTCTTCCACAGGGTCTCAGCGATCTTGGAGAAGCCCGGGGCAATGATGCAGTGCTTGAATTCGCCGTTCTTGGTGACGTGGCAGATGACCGTTGCCGTACCCATCGATACGATCAGCATCTCTCTGTGATAGAGGTTGTAGGCGTAGGCACACATGACGATCAGATCGTCACCTGTATCCTGCGGGCTCGGCATGACGAGCTTGATGCCGTAATCGACATTCGGATTGATGTCGACGATGTTGTGTTCACCGACGATCGAAGCCAGAGCATCGAAGATGTTGTCATAGACTCTTGGCACAACACAGGAAAGGATCGCTTTGTCGATGGCATCTTCCCTTAAGTTTGCCTTGTAGATGAAGGATAAGATCAGACTGCGGTAATTGTCATAGACGCCGTCTGCGCATAAAAATGAGATCTGAAGATCTCCGTCAAACAGGCCAAGTTTTGTGCTTGTATTGCCTAAATCAACTGTTAAAATCATACAATTTATTATAATGGTTTATAATTGCTTTTTCCAGGCAATTATTATAAGATAAACAGGTAATCCGGGCTTGGCGGAACTGGTAGACGCGCCAGACTTAGAATCTGGTGGGCGACCGTGGGGGTTCGAGTCCCTTAGCCCGGACCAATCGGTAACTGACGGACATTTTGGAAGTGTCCGTTTTTTATTGTTTCAGGCTTTGATCATCGTATACAAGGGGATGGATCACTTGTTATAGAATGAAGACAGGTAAACATATAAAACCATGTTCGAAAAGAGATCTCTGATCAAGAGGAAAGTGATCCTTGCGATGTTTCTCACATCGTTTTTTCTCTCGGCCTGCGGCTTCAAACCAAAGGAGGAAGTGACGCCTCCTTCACCTGTTCAGACAGCCATCGTTTATGAAACGATCGAGACAAAGATCTCTTCCATTGAAGGAAGCGAGATCCTTCTAGAAGTCCGTCCGCAATACCTCAATGAAAAAGGCTATGAAGCAGGAGATATCATTACTGTTAAGATCCTTGAAGAAAACTGTGTAATGCCGATCGGTCTGAAGGAAGAAAGGGAAAGACCCATGTGTCTTTTCATAGCAGGAGACAAGGCGCACGATCTGCTGGTCCTGTCACTGAACGAGGATGTTTCTTCTTTCAAACAAGGAGATGCGGTGACTCTTTCCATGAAGGAAAAACAGGGCCACAGCGAAAACTATCCGACTGACGAGTCACTGTATAAAAGGACGTATGCGCGAAGTGATTATCCGCATCTGGATGACTCTCAGTACGCAAACTTCAGGGCTGTTGATACGGCAGGCATGGGCAGCGGTGCTCTGTATCGTTCCTCTTCGCCGGTCAATGACAAGATCAAGCGAAACTTTGAGACAGACGAAGCAATTTCAAAGGCTGGTGTAAAGACGGTGTTCAATATGGCGGACCATGATATCAGCCTGAAACTGTTCAAGGCCTATGAGAAAAGCTATTACAAGACCTGCAATATCATAGCTTTGAATATGTCGACCTATCCGTTTACGGATGAGTTTGAAGATCGCTTTGCGAAAGGCCTTCGCTTTTTGATCGCACATGAGGGACCTTATCTGATCCATTGCACGGAAGGGAAGGATAGGACCGGTTTTGCGGCTGCAGTGCTGGAATGTCTGATGGGGGCATCCGCAGATGAAGTGATCAGTGACTATATGAAGACCTATGAAAACTACTATGGAGTGAAACTGGGATCTTCGGTATACAACGCGATCGGGAAGCGGACGATCCGCAAAGATCTGCCAAGGGCTTTTTTGATCGATTCGCTCTATGCTGCGGATCTGAAGGAATGCGCACAAAACTATCTTTTAAAGATCGGCTTAAGTGAAGAAGAGATCCTTTCTTTAAAGGAAGTCTTAAGCAAAGACTATCAGTAAAAGAGGAACAAATGGAAAAGTTGAAATTCATATTCGTGCATGGCCTTTCCGGCTGGGGAAGCTACGACAAGGCCTACCAGCGCATGCCGTACTGGGGAATGCGCAATGGCGATCTGATAAAGCAGCTTCAGAAGGAAGGCTTTGACTGCTATGCCGCATCGGTCGGACCGCAATCAAGTGCGCACGATCGGGCATGTGAACTCTACGCCCAGCTAAGTGGCACTAGGACGGATTATGGAAAAGTCCATGCCCAAAGGTATGGCCATGGCCGGTTCGGGCCGGATTTTACAGGCCGGGCTTTGATCGAAGACTTTGAGCACAGTAAGATCGTCCTGCTGGGACACTCCTTTGGCGGCGTTACGATCCGTTTGTTTTCTCACATCCTGGAAAATGGTCTTGAAGAGGAACTCGGTGAAGACTGCAGCGCTTTCTTTCAGGGCGGGAAAAAGAATGTTGTCGCTTTGATCAACCTGGCTGCCCCGCACAATGGCACGACGGCTTACGATATGTACGATGATCCTTCCTTTGATCCGGAAGCGATACAGGGCACAAGGATGGAAAACGGCATGGCATCTTTGATGAATAAAGCGGATACGCCAAAAGATCCGCTGCCTGTGCAGGATTGCGCCGCCTATGACATGCATATCGACAATGCCTTAAAGCTCAATGAAAGCATTAAACTCTCCAAAGACATCTTTTATTTCTCACAGCCCTGCTGCATCACAAAGGAAGATGAAAACGGCTATCAGGTTCCGGATAAGAAAAGAACAGAGATCTTATATGCGAGAACCGCAAGAAGGATGGGGGCTTATACAGGCAAGACGAAGGGCGGCTTTGTGATCGACGAAAGCTGGAGGGCTTCTGATGGACTGGTCAATACGGTCTCGCAGGCCGCTCCTTTATCCGATCCGTCTAAGAAATATGAAGAGAATGATGTTCCAAAAGGGATCTGGAATGTCTTTGAGACCTATGATGGTGATCACATGTCTTTGCAGGGCGGGATGTTGGTGAAAAACAGGATCTTTCCATATTATCGGGATTTGTTGGGAAAGATCGTCGCTTTGAGCAGGGAAAAGGGCGAAAAATGAATCATAATTCAACAAAAAAGCACCTGCAGGTTTATGAAAAAACGAAAAAAATGAGATAATAAGGTTAGTTATTTGGTAATTGACCGAAAAAACATTTTTATCATTTGTAGGGGGGTAAAAAATGTCAGAAAAGAAAGAAAAGAAGACCAGAAGCAAGACTGCTAAAAAAGAAAAGACAGAAACTGCTGTAAAGGCAGAAGAAAAGAAGACAGTCAGAAAAACAACGAAAAAAGCAAAGCCTGCTGAAGCCAATACGGAAGAAGTGATGGCTCAGGTCATGGTCGCTGCTGACGGTGAGGTCTCAAAGACCACAAAGAAGACGGCTAGGACGTCAAAAGCCGCTAAGAGCGATGAAGAGCCTAAGAAGGTCAGAAAGACCGTAAAGGCAGTCAAGGTCAAGGAAGTCAAAGAAGAAGTTCCGGCTGAAGAAGTCAAGGAAGTCGTTGATGAACCGATCGTCTTTGAAGAGCCTGTCAAGGATCTTGGCCCGCGCAGAAGCGTTGCTTTCATCGGTTCCGAGTGCTATCCGTTCGTCAAGACAGGTGGTCTGGCTGATGTCATGTACGCTTTGCCGAAAGAACTGGTCAAACAGAATTGCGATGTTAAGGTCATCCTTCCGCGCTATAAGTGCATCCCTTGGAAGTACCAGGAGAAGATGGTCTACCGCGGCGAATTCTATATGGATCTGTGCGCAGACGGCAGACAGTTCTATGTCGGTATCATGGAATATGAATCCGATGGTGTCGTTTACGATTTCATCGACAATGAGGAATTCTTCTCTAGCGGAAATCCTTATACCAATATGGTCGACGATATTCCGAAGTTCTGCTACTTTGCCAAGGCAGCATTAAGTGCTCTGCTATATCTTAACTGGATCCCTGATGTGATCCATTGCCACGACTGGCAGGCAGCACTGGTTCCGATCTATCTGCATACCAAGTTTGAAAATACGGCCATTTCTTCGTCCAAGACGATCATGACCGTTCACAACCTGCGTTTCCAGGGCATCTACAATATCGGCACGATCTCATACTGGTCAGGTCTTCCGGACTATGTCTTCAATAAGGACTGCCTGAAGGTCGGCTACAACGATGCCAATATGCTGAAGGGTGGTCTGGCTTATGCCAACATGATCACAACGGTATCTTCAACTTATGCCGGTGAGATCCAAAGTGAATTCTATGGCGAAGGTCTGGATGCACACCTGCGTTATCATTCCGGCAAGCTCAGCGGTATCGTCAACGGTATCGACTGCGATATCTGGAATCCGGATACGGACCAGAGGATCTACACCAACTACAATACGGCTGATGTGATCGAAAAGAAGAAAGTCAACAAGAAGGCTTTGCAGGAAGAGCTCGGTCTGCATGTCGATGAGAACAAGTTCGTCATCGGTCTGATCTCAAGACTGACCAACCAGAAGGGCCTCGATCTGATCAATGCGATCGTTCCGGATATGATCGACGGCAATACACAGCTCGTCGTACTGGGAACCGGTGATCATGGCTATGAAGATTCCTTCCGTTACTACGAAGGTGCTTATAAAGGTGAAGTCTGCTCTAACATCATGTACGATGAAGACAGAGCACACAGGATCTATGCATCAGCGGATGCCTTGCTGGTACCGTCATTATTTGAACCATGCGGACTCACACAGCTGATCGCTATGCGTTACGGTACGGTTCCGATCGTCAGAGAGACCGGCGGTCTTAAGGATACCGTCGAACCATACAACATGTTTGAAGATTCCGGAAACGGCTTCACATTCGACGGCTATGATGCAGGATTACTGCTGGATGCGGTCAACAGAGCCAAGACGCTGTACTTCGAACACCGTGAAAACTTCGACAAGATGGTCATCCGTGATATGGAAAAGGATGTCTCCTGGGAGAAATCCGCAGCACAATACAGGCAATTATACCTGCAGCTTCGTCCATAAAGTTCAAGGGCTTGAAAAAGCCCTTTTTTCATGTTCATTTTCTGAAACAAATCCCCCAATTTACAAATAATTTACAAAGTGACCCTGTTTCTGAGATATAGTAAAAGTAATGATATATTGTGTTGAAGATGATAGTTCAATCAGGGAATTGATCATTTATACGTTAAAATTATCGGGTTTTGAAGCGATCGGTTTTGAGCAGGGTGACTCCATGCTGGCACAGCTCAGGGACGAAATTCCGGACCTGATCCTTTTGGATATCATGCTGCCGGGCAAAGACGGACTGCAGATCCTCAAGGAACTCAAGGCTGATCCTCAGTATGGAAATATCCCGGTCATCATGGCGACAGCCAAGACCTCCGAATATGACAAGGTCTATGGACTTGACAGCGGTGCGGATGATTATCTTTCCAAACCTTTTGGCATGATGGAGATGATCTCCAGGGTCAAAGCGGTCTTAAGAAGAGGCAAGAAAACATCGATCGAAGATGTGATCCATATCAAGGGCATTACGATCGATAAGAAAAAAAGGGCAGTCACGGTCGATGACAAAGAGATCGATCTGACATTTAAGGAATATGAGCTCCTTCTCACATTGAGTGAAAACAAGGACCTGGTCTTTTCAAGACAGCAGCTGCTTGAAAAAGTCTGGGGCTCGGATTATCTCGGCGCATCGAGGACCATCGATGTCCACGTTGGCACACTGCGAGGCAAATTAGGAAAATACGGTTCTCTGATCACAACGATCAGAGGCGTCGGCTATTGTCTGGAAGAAGAAGACGATGGCAAATAAGATCTTCAGAAGTATACTTTCCGTAGCGATGATCGTCCTTCTTGTGACGGTCATTTTTACCGTAGATGAAATGTACCAGAGTTTCTTCAACGCGCAGATGGAACTGCTGGAAGCGGAGACGAAGGTCATCGCCTATGGTGTGGATGAAGACGGCATCCGCTTTCTTGACGATCTCGAACGGCCGGATTATCGTATCACGCTGATCGATAAGGATGGCACGGTCATCTATGACAACAGCGGCAACGACATTTCTTCGATGGGCAATCACTCCGACCGCAAGGAAGTCATTGAAGCTCTTGAGACCGGTTTTGGCACTTCGACCAGACAATCGGCCACACTGACTGAAAAATACGTCTATACGGCGACGCTTTTGAAAAACGGGAATGTCCTTCGCTTGTCCAATACCTATCCATCCATCTACCATGTGATCTCGATACTTGCCGAGCCACTGGCGATCGTCATCTTAATGATCTTTGTGGTCTCCTTTCCGTTTGCCTATCATCTGACGTCAAAGATCATTGAACCGCTCGACAAGATCGATATGGACAAACCGGATGAAGAAAACTGCTACAAGGAACTGCGTCCTTTGATGAAACGCCTCTCTTTGCAACAGAAGATGATCAACAGGGACCGTGAGATCCTGCTTCAGAAAAAGCAGGAATTTGAAGCGATCATTGGCAATATGAATGAAGGCATGGTGCTTCTCAACACGGAAGGTGTCGTCATCGACATTAACAAAGCAGCAAAAACGATCTTAAAGATCGATGAGGATATTTTAGGCGGCTATATCTCGTCGTGTGAAAACTACGACAAGTTTTCCGATCTGATCGAAAACGCGCAGAAAAAACATCACGACTCCAGACGCGTACGCATGGATCAGAGGAGCTATGAATTTGAGATCTCACCGGTGCAGGTCGAAAACAAGATCTCCGGTTATGTGCTGCTGATCTTTGATGAGACCTTCAAGGAAGCCAACGAGACGCTGCGCAAGGAGTTTGCCTCAAATGTTTCCCATGAACTCAAGACGCCATTGCAGTCGATCCTTGGCTATGCCGAGCTTTTAAAAAGCGGGCTGGTCAAAAAGGATGATCAGAAAGACTGCTACGACAAGATCTACAAGGAAGCCCAGCACATGTTCACCCTGGTCAAGGATGTCATCAAGGTATCGCATCTCGATGACGATGAGATCTACATCACCAAGGGAAATGTCGATCTCTCATTGATGTGTACGCAGATCATCGAACTGTTAAAGGAAGAAACAAGCGGCATCGATATCCGCTCGGACATCGAAAAAGACTGTATCGTCTACGGTTCGGAAGAACTGATCGAAGGTATCGTATACAACCTATGTGAAAACGCGATCCGCTACAACAAGGAAAACGGCGAGGTCTTTGTCAAAGTAAACAAGGACGATGAGAATGTATATCTTGCGGTCAAGGATACAGGCATCGGCATTGCCAAAGAAGATCACGAACGCATCTTCGAACGCTTCTATCGGGTCGACAAGGCCCGCTCAAAACAGGTCGGCGGAACAGGCTTAGGCCTTTCGATCGTCAAACACAGCTGTATACTCAACGATGCGACGATCAAGGTGGACAGTGAGCCAGGCAAGGGTTCCACCTTCACAGTGACCTTTCGTAAAGCATGATTTACTTAGATTTTACGCAAATTTGAAACATCTGTGATATGCAGGCCCTAAGCTTATATTGAGGAGATATCAGCTTATGGAAACAGGACAGATCTTCACTGATCTTTTACGATTACTTGCAGGAACAGGTGTTTTTCTTATGGCATGCGAGATCATGTCAAAGAATCTGGAGGCGATATCTTCGGATAAACTGAAAAAACTCTTTTCCAAAGTCTCTGGAAACAAACTGATTGGCGTCATGATCGGCGCTCTGGCAACGGTTGCGATCCAGTCATCCGGCGCAACGACAGTCATGACGATCGGTTTCGTCAATGCGGGGATCATTTCATTATCACAGGCAGCCACGATCATTTTCGGCGGTGAGATCGGTACGACCATCACCGGACAGATCGTTGCCTTAGGTATGTTCAACCCGGGAAGTTTTGACATCAATGTACTCTTCTCTTCCCTGGCGGGAATTGGTGTGTTCATCAATATGTTTGCCAGATCAGAGAAAAAGAAACTCCTAGGCTACGTACTGGCGGGTCTAGGCATGTTGTTTGTCGGACTCAACATGATGTCGACATCGATGCGTGGCTTTGCGGAGACGGAAGGGCTGAAGCTTTTCTTGATGTCCATCGATTCCACGATCGCTTTGATCATCATCGGTGCGATACTGACCGCGATCATTCAGAGTTCTTCAGCGATCACTTCCATCGCGATCACGATGGTCGTTACCGGACTCATTTCCCTCAATCAGGGTATCTATCTGACTTTAGGTGCCAATGTCGGTACCTGTCTGACGGGTCTATTGGCCGGTATGAAGTCAGAATCGATCAATGCGCGAAGAGCTTCTTTGATACAGCTGATCTTCAATATCGGCGGTGTCATCCTGGTCGTTCTTTGTGACATCGCTTTGAAGGCATTCGGCGGCATTTCCTTTGCGGTCATCTTTGAAAGGATGTTCCCGGGAATCCCGCACACACAGCTGGCAATGTTCCATACGATCTTCAATATCGTATCGGTCATCCTGGTGCTGCCGATCTCTGACTATCTGGTCGAACTGACAAAGAAGTTCATTCCGGACGACGGTTCAGAACTTTCAAAACAGCGTTTCTACTATGTCGATGAAAACATGATCGCCACGCCTTCGATCGCCGTACAGCAGGTCAGACGTGAGATCGAAAATATGGCTGGTATTGCCATTGAAAACTTTAATATTGCCGTTGAGATGATCAGGACACACGACCTGAGCAAGAAAGAAGAACTCAACGACAACGAAGAAGAGCTCAACTTCCTCAACCATCAGCTGGTCGACTTCATCGTCAAACTGGCAAGAAAAGAATCACTCAGCAAAAAAGACCACTATTATCTGACTTCGACTTACCGTACGATCACAGACCTTGAAAGGATCGGCGATTATTCGGTCAACATCATGGAATATGCGCAGAACCTGACGCAGATGGAAGAAAAGTTCTCGGATGAAGCGATCAGTGAGATCGAAGGACTCCGTGACCTGATCAACAGGCTCTATCTGCTGACGATGCAGATCTACTCCGAAGGCAAGCGCAACCTGATGAGGGATGCCTATAAGCTTGAAGATCAGATCGACGCACTGACCAGGGAAATGGCTGACAGCCATATCAGACGTCTCAACGAAGGAAACTGTTCTGCCAATGTCGGTGCACAATATCTGAAATTATCATCCGATGCAGAAAGGATCGGTGACCATCTGATCAATATCAACGATCAGGATTACGTGATCTCTCACTAAGAAAGGAGGCCTATGTACAGACTGATCTGGAATTACGTGAACAGGCTCAATATAAAAAGGCGCTATAAACAGAATCTGTTTTTAGGTATCTGTACGGTGCTTTTTGCGCTCGTAGGTGTTCTGCTGTGGTTCACCGCAGGAGATGACATGCTGGGCAACAGCGTCAAATGGATGATCTGTTTCATCGGATTCCCATCCGTGATCCTCGGATTTCTCTGCGGCGTCTTCGCCTTATTCAAGATCGACGAATAACACACCATCGGTATCACCCGATGGTGTTTTCAACTCGGTTTTCCAAAGAAGTCTTTTTGTGCTTTAATGGATGTTGTGATGAAAGCAGATGAAAGACAGCATCAAAACAAAGATCCTTACAGTATAAAAAATATCCTGCTGTTTGCCTGGCCAATCATGCTGGCAAACCTATTGCAGATCTCGTTCAATTTTGCCGATACGCTCGTCGTCGGCAATTTTGTTTCGGAAAAAGGACTGGCAGCCGTCGGTTCGGCAGCGCCTCTGATCGTCTTTTTTACCTGGGGGCTCAACGGTCTTTCCCTTGGCGCAGACGTTTTGATCTCCAGGATGATCGGTGCAAAAGACCACAGTTCGATCCCGAAGGCTGTCTATTCGGCGATCTGCATCGCCATCGTCTTTGGCACCTTCATCGGCCTGTTCGGCTTTTTCTTCTGCAGGATCCTGCTGACTTTACTCTCGACACCTTTGGACATCCTTGATGACAGCATCCTTTATACGCGGATCTATTTCCTTTCGTGTCTGCCGATCGCGATCTATCATTTCGGATCTTCCATACTCAGAGCTTCCGGAAATACCAAGGATCCGACTTTCTTCCTGGCGATGTCCGGCATTTGCAACGTCGTACTCAACCTGGTCATGGTCGCTTTGTTTCATCTGGGCATCGTTGGTGCAGCTTCAGCGACGGTCATGTCGCAATGCCTCAGTGCTTTTCTGATCTTAAGAAGACTTGTTAAAGATAATACCTTCATCGCTTTGAAGAATGACCGGACTTTGTTTGACAGGAATCTTGCTTTGCGGATGTTACGCTATGGCATCCCTTCGGCTTTGCAGAACCAGCTGTTTTCTTTCAGCAACATCATCATTCAGTCGAGCATCAATTCCTTTGGTTCGGATTTCGTTGCCGCAAATACGGCTGCCAATGCGATCGAAGAATACGTCTATGTCTTTGTCGATGCCTTTCCTCTGGCATCTTTGACCTTCAATTCCCGCTTATATGGGGCAAAAGAGTATAAGAAGATCAAAAAAGTCACTCTGTCGACTTTCCTGATCTGCGGGATCGGTGCCTTTTTCATCGGCGGCTTCATCCTGCTCAATGGAAGATTCTTCTTAGGCTTACTGACAAGTGAAAGTCGGGTCATTGAACTTGGCATGTACCGTCTGAGCTATGTGACGTTCTTTCTTTTTATGAACGGCTTACTGGATGTGATCGTCAATTCGATAAGAGGCATGGGCCTTGTCAGCCTTCCGACACTTGTGACTCTGGTTGCGGTGTGCGGCTTCCGTCTGATCTATGTCTATACGTATTTTGCCCTTCATCATACGCCATCCGTTCTGTACAGCTGCTTCCCTTTGAGCTGGGGTCTGGCGATGATGATACAGATACCGATCTGGGTCTTCCGTTACCGCAGGATCAGCTTAAATGCATAAAATTGAAAAAAAGGTTGGAAACTGAAAAGGTTTAGTATATAATTAATAAGGTATCCGGACACTTAGCTCAGTTGGGAGAGCACCTCCTTGACGTGGAGGGGGTCAGGGGTTCGAGTCCCTTAGTGTCCACCATTGGAACATTGAAGTGCCTTAACAGGGCACTTTTTTCTATATTCAATCTTCTGTTAAAATGGTAGTGTAAGTGATCAGAAAATAATCGTTGTTTTGATATCAGGAAAGGGGTGATCTCAGATGAAATGTCCAAACTGCTCCGGTACATTGTATTTTGATATCGATTCGCAAAAACTGAAATGCACGAGCTGCGATTCGAAGTTCAAGGCCGATGAATATGAAGGTGCCGATATGGCACAAGAAAGCATCATTGAAGGCGCAAGGCTTTACACCTGCCAGAGCTGCGGGGCGGAACTGATCTCCGCCAATGATGAGGCCGTCTCTTTCTGCAGCTATTGCGGCTCACAAGCGATCTTAGAAAGCCGCATGGAAGGTGTGAAGAGGCCAAAGTATATCGTTCCTTTCCGCATCAGCAAGTCCCAGTGCAAGAAGATCTATGAAAAAGAGCTGATCAACAAGCTCTATGTGCCCAAGGAATTCAAGGATCCGGATTTTATCGAACGTTTCAGACCGTTCTATATCCCTTACTGGATGTACAGGGTCTCTTTTCTGAAGGAACCGATCAAGGTCAAGGGACACAAGAGCTATACGGCCGGTGATTATGACTACGATGAAGATTACGACGTCGTGGTCAAACTTGATGATGGTGCCTATGGCGTACCTTATGATGCATCAAGGAACTTCGATGATACGATCGCCGAACACATCGCCCCGTTTTCAAGGAAATATCTTCGAAACTACCATCCGGGCTATCTGGCCGGCATGTATGCGGACTCGCCAAATGTCGATGCGAAGACCTATGCCGATGAAGTCCTCGATAAAGCCAGCAGGCAGGCGGTCACAAAACTGGAAGAATCTTTGGGCAATATTTCTCTTGATCTGCCTACGCGGCCAAAGAAGCTCAGGGAATTCCTGGATGCGAAATACGAAGGGGAAGAGACGGTCTATCTGCCGGTCTGGTTCCTGACCTGGAAGAAGGATGATCGGGTCGCTTATGCGGTGGTGAATGGGCAAAGCGGCAAGATCCACATCGATCTGCCGGCTGACACCAATGTCTTTGCCGTTTATACGGCGATCGGTGCGGCGATCCTGTTTGTTTTGTTGAGCCTTTTTGTTTCGGTGACGTCACGTTTCGTCATCTGGTTTGCGGCTTTACTGGTGTATCTTGTTGGCAGGCGCTATCACAGCGAACTGAAACAGATCAGAAACAGAGAGAACCACGTCTTTGACAAGGGCTATCTGCTTTCCGATGAAAAGGAGCTTCCGATGTCGGAAAAGAAAAGAGACCGCATCCGCAGATGGGGTGTCCGGTCTTCGGATTTCCTTCAGAAGGTGCTTTCCGGTATCGGACTTTCGATCGTCTTCCTGTTTTTCCTGTTCTTTGGCGAGCTCTATGATCTTCTGGTCTCGCAGACAGGCGCGATCGCTTTGACATTCGTGATGCTGATCCTTGAAACGATCGTATTCTTCAAACAGATCAATGCGGCCCGCTATCTGAAAAACAAACGCTCTGTTTTGGTGGCTCTGTTTGGTTTTGGATCGGTATTCTATGCCTTTATGGTCGCTTCCCTGCAGCCGGTCGAAGACTGGTGGTATTACCTCGGGGCGATCATCTGCCTGTGTGCGGCAAGTGCGATGTCGATCGATCTGATCCTTCGCTACAACGAGACTTCAACGAGGCCTTTGCCGTCTTTCTACAGCCGGAAAGGAGGGAACGACCGTGCGTAAACTGCTTAAGTTATTGACAGTCGTCTTACTGCTGAATCTTTCTTTGACGAACTTCGTATATGCACAAGGTGATCATCAGATCATCATTTCCGATGAGGAAGATCTTCTGAGTGCAGAAGAAGAGAATATGCTTAAGATCAAGATGGAAGAAGTCAGCGAATACGGAAATGTCGCGTTCGTAAGCGTGAGCCAGTACGATGATACCGGAACTTATGCCAAACAATTGTACCGGCAGCTGTTTAACAGAGACAGCGGCTTCCTGTTTCTGATCGATATGGGCAGAAGGAACATCTGGATCTATTGTGACGGAGCGATCTATCGCACGATCGACAAGGCCTATGCCAATACGATCACCGACAACATCTACCGCTATGCGAAAAACGGAGATTATTATAATTGCGCATACAGCGCCTTCGATCAGGCTTTGACGCTTTTAAAAGGCGGACGCATCGCCCAGCCGATGAAATACATTTCGAATGCACTGATCGCCTGCGTTTGTGCACTTCTCGTCAACTTTTTCCTTTTGACGGTGCAGCGCAAGAAGGATGAAGACATCATTGCAAGAGCCGCTCCGGCTTTGACCACTTTGATCGGTGTGAATATCCTCTCGAAAAAGATCACTGCTTCCCGTTCAAGGAAACACGTCGAATACAGCAGTTCCTCAGGCGGAGGCGGCGGCGGATTTTCCGGAGGCGGCGGCGGAGGAGGCGGCTCTTCCGGAGGCGGCGGAGGTCACAGTTTTTAAACTGTATAATATAATAAATGTAAGAGAGGAGAAATGATCTATGGAAATGAAATTTTATCGCTGCAAGCGCTGCGGACAGATGGTTGCGATCGTCAAGAAGAAAGGCTGCCCGATCATGTGCTGCGGTGAGCCGATGGAAGAAGTCACAGCCGGAACTTCCGATGGTGCTGTTGAAAAACACGTACCGGTCTATGAAGTCAAGGACAACAAGGTCTATGTCACGGTCGGTGCTGTGGAACATCCGATGAGTGAAGAGCACTATATCGAATGGATCGCCGTACAGACAAAGTCAGGAAACCAGCGCAAGGCTTTAGCACCTGGCCAGGAGCCAAAAGCAGTCTTTGCCTTACTGGAAGGCGATGAAGTGGAAGCGGTCTATGCGTATTGCAACCTGCATTCCCTGTTCAAAGCATAAAAAACGAATCAATTTGATGCCCTGTCTCGATACAGGGCATTAAAATGTAACAAGGAGATTTATTATTTTATGGCTTTGATCTACAAAATATTCAAACTTGATAAAAACAGCAGGGAAGGTGTCGTTTCAGCGACTTCGATCCTCAATATCGTCGTCAACCTGCTGGTTGCTTTGATGAAAGTGATCGTGGGCTTTCTGGCATCATCTATCGCCATCGTATCGGAAGGTGTCAACAACGCCACCGATGCGCTTTCTTCAACGCTGACCCTGATCGGTACGAAACTTGCCGGCAAGGCTCCGGATGCCAAGCATCCTTTCGGCTATGGCAGGATCGAATACCTCACCAGCATCATCATCTCAGTCCTGATCCTGATCGGCGGTTTTGAGATGCTGACATCTTCGATACAGCTGATCTTTGAGCCGGAAGAGCTCAATGTGTCCTTTGTTTCCCTGGTGGTCGTCCTGGTATCGGCAGTCATCAAATACGTCATGGGCGTCTATACGATGAAGACCGGCAAACGGGTCGGTTCGGAGACGCTTGAGGCTGTCGGCGTGGACTGCCGCAACGATTCCTTCGTCTCTTCCGTGACCATCCTTTCTTCTCTGGTCTATCTGTTTGGTCATATCTCGATCGATGCCTACGCAGGTGTCTTTACTTCCTGTCTGATCATCAAGGCGGGCTATGAGATCCTGAAGGATACCGTATCGGAACTGCTTGGCCAGCCGGCAGATGAAGAGCTTGTCAAAGAGCTTTACAAGGAGATCAGAGGAACAGATGGCGTCATCAATGCCGTCGATATGGTCCTTCACAACTACGGACCGGATGCCTATACGGGATCCTGCAATGTCGAGCTCGATCACAAAAAGACGGTCGGCGACATCTATGAATTCTTGAGAGCTTTGCAGATCCGCATCCTGGAAAAGTATCGTGTTGCCATGGTCTTTGGCATCTATGCGGTCGACAATGATTCCACTCATTCCCGAAAACTGAGAAGTGAGATCGCCGAATTCGTCAAATCGAAGGAACACATCAAGAGCTATCATGCGATCTATTCCGATGAAAAGACCAACCGCATCTATTGTGACCTGGTCGTCGATTACGATGCCGACCGCAAAAAGACCTGTGAGGAATTTACGGAATACCTTTCTTCCTTGCATCCTGGCAAGGAGATACAGGTCAATATCGATACCGAATTCGTATAAAGATCACTTAAACCGATGAAAATGAGCCCTTTTGAGATAAAGGGCTTTTTTCATGTTTTGTTCAATTTAAGTTCAGCTTAAGTTCACATTCAAAAAATATCATTAAGCCATAAAAAGAAAGGAGAAAGCACGATGGAGACATTCCAGAGATTTGAAAAGAAATACCTGCTCAGCGATGAACAGTTCAGAAAGATGATGGTAAAAATGAAAGGACACATCATGCCTGACAAGTTCAGTGAATCCGATATCCGTTCGATCTATTACGATACGAAGGACCACCAGCTGATCAGACGTTCCATCGAAAAGCCGGAATATAAGGAAAAGCTGAGGATCCGTTCCTATAAGGAAGTGGATGACGATGATCAGGTCTTCGTGGAACTCAAGAAAAAGTATGATGGGATCGTCTACAAAAGACGTACCAAGGCAAAGTGCAAAGATCTGATCAATGACATCCGCCATTGTTCGTTCAAGGATCCCCAGGTCGGAAAAGAGATCAATTATGCATTGAGCTATTATGGTGAACTTCAGCCTTCGATCTTCATCGGCTGCCAGAGGATCTCCTTTACCGGAGTCGATGACAAGGATCTCAGGATCACCTTCGACAAGGACATCTGTTACCGTATGAATGATCTTTCATTGAAAAGGACAGATGCCGATAAAAAACTGACCGATCAGACGGTCATGGAACTCAAGATCAGGGATGCGATGCCACTGTGGCTGAGCGATATCCTTGATGAAGTCAAAGCTTACCCGAGAGGTTTTTCCAAGGTGGGCAATGCGTATATAAAAGAATTACAAGGAGCTTAAGAACATGACAAATATTTTTGGCAGCATATTCACAGGTACATTCACGTTAGGCCAGTTCATGCTGGCGATCACCGCAAGCATGTTCATGGGACTGATCCTGTCGATCGTCTTCATGTACAGGAATACATATACAAAATCCTTCATCAGTGCACTGGTGCTGATCCCGGCCGTTGAGACCGTGGTCATCATGCTGGTGAACGACAATATCGGTGTCGGATTATCCGTTGCCGGTTCCTTCGCGCTGATCCGTTTCCGTTCCGTCAAGGGCAATGCCAAAGAACTGGTTGCCGTATTCATCGCCATGACGATCGGCATCATCTGCGGCACGGGCTATGTGGCTCTGGCTGGTGTATTCACATTGCTGTTATGCGCAGTCATGTTTGCTTTGACGGTCACCGGTTTTGGAAGGATCCCGGAAAACGACAGATATCTCAAGATCACGATGCCGGAATCGCTCAACTACGATGAAGCATTCACGGAAGTGCTCGACAATTACACAAGCTCATGGGAGCTTGAATCCATCAAGACTTTGACCCTGGGTTCTTTGTTCAGAGTGGAATACTCCGTCAATATGAAGGATCCTTCAAAGGTCAAGAAAATGATCGACGAACTCAGGATCCGCAATGGCAATCTGGAGATCATGTGCGGAAAGCCTGCAACCAACAGGGAGGAACTGTAATGAAAAAAATGATGATCGTGATGATCACGCTGCTGTCCTTATGTGGCTGCATTACGGTCATTTCTGACAATGCAGCAGCAAAACAAGAGGAAAATGCGACAGCATACAACCTCAGTGTTACGGAAAGTGATTCATCCTATTCGATCAACGGATCGACCTATATCACGCTTTCCGATGAAGATGTAAAGATCAGCAAGGGCGGCACATACATCCTGGAAGGTACGATGAATGATGCAGGCATCATCGTCGAAGTCGGCAATGATGAAGATGTGCAGCTCGTGCTCAACAACGTGACGATCAATTCAGGTGATTTTGCGGGTATCTACATCATTGAGGGTGATGAGATCACGATCACACTGGCAGAAAACAGTGTCAATACGATCTCAGATTCCGGTGTCTATACTTTGATCGATGAAAACGAAGTGGATGCTTTGATCTATTCCAAGGCAGATCTGTTCATCAACGGCACAGGCAAACTGGTCTTGAATTCATCGTATAATCATGGCGTCGTCTCCAAGGATGATCTGATCATCACGGAAGGTGACTATGTGATCGATGTTGCCGGACAGGCTTTGAAAGGCAAGGATTGTCTGATGATCTCGGATGGAAACTTCGATATCAAGGCAGGCAAGGACGCACTCAAGTCCGACAATGACGAGGATGAATACAGAGGCTACATCAATATCACAGGCGGCAATTTTGTGATCAGCTCCGCCCAGGATGCGATCTATGGTCTCAACCTGGTATCCATATCCGGCGGAAACTTCGATATCACGACTTCCGGTACCGATTCTAATTCGGCAAAGGCCATCAAGTCGGATGTCTTAGTCGAGATCTCAGGCGGCACATTCGATATCGATTCTTCGGATGATGGCATCCATTCCGATATCGATCTGACGATCAGCGCAGGCACGTTCAATATCGATTCGGATGACGATGCTTTGCATGCTGATGGCAAGCTGCAGATCGATGATGGCGAATTCACGATCAATGCGCATGAAGGCATTGAAGCGACCTACATCATCATTAACGGCGGAAACATCAGCATCTATGCAACGGATGACGGCCTCAACGCTTCGCAGACCGTCTCGGATTACACTGCCACGATCGAGATCAACGGCGGTTATCTGAGCGTCTCCATGGCGCAGGGTGATACAGACGGTATCGATTCCAATGGCTACATCATCGTCAACGGCGGTACGATCGATTTTACCGGTCAGAACTCATTTGATGCAGAACTGGGTTCTGAATTCAACGGCGGCACCATCATCATCAACGGAACAGAGGTCGATGAGATCCCTGCGGATATGATGGGCGGTATGGGAGGCTTTGGCGGAATGCCGGGTCATGGAACGATGCCTGGATTTACCGGCCAGGGCGGCTACCCTGGTGATACTACACAGCAGGAAACGG
Source organism: Solobacterium sp. UBA3303 (assembly GCA_002362065.1). Lineage (GTDB taxonomy): Bacteria > Bacillota_I > Bacilli_A > Erysipelotrichales > Erysipelotrichaceae > Colivicinus. The sequence continues at coordinate 18,906 of DESX01000057.1, read as the reverse complement.
ACTCTTCGGATGATCAGTCCGTTTCTTCAGGAGAATATCAGCACAGACCGGGAAGGCACTAAGACCTTCCTTTTTATAATTCAGTAAAAGATTGTATAATAAAATAAGGTAAGACTATGAGCGCATTGAAAGATTTTAAATGTCCCAACTGCGGAGGCCGTTTAGAGTTTGACGCCCAGACACAAAAATTGAAATGTCCATATTGCGACGGATCTTTTGATCCGGAGATCTTTGAAGAAGGCAAGGACTATACCGTATCATCGGATGTCTGGAACGATGAAGATATGATCGTTTACACGTGTCACTCCTGCGGCGGCAGCATCATAGCGGATAAGGACACAGCTGCAAGCAGCTGCCCGTACTGCGGCAATCCGGTCGTCATGACTTCCAACGTTTCCGGTATCTTCAAGCCGAAAAAAGTCATTCCTTTTCTGTTGGATAAAAAGAAGGCAAAAGAGCGATACAAGGAATTCCTGAAGGGAAAACCGCTTTTGCCGGATTCCTTTAAAAGCGAAGCGACGATCGATGAACTCAAGGGCATCTATGTTCCTTACTGGCTATTTGGCGGAAAGGCAAATGCCAGGATGTGGTTTGATGCAACGAGGATCCGCCGCTGGAATGAAGGAGAATACATTTGTACGGAGACAAGCTACTACAAGGTCTTCCGATCCGGTTCGGTGCGTTTTGCGGATGTTCCGGTCGATGCTTCGGGAAAGATCGATGATCTTCTGACCGAATCGATCGAACCATTCGATATCTCGCAGGCAAAAGACTTTACTGACAACTATCTTGCCGGCTATTATGCCGACAAGTACAATATCTCAGCCGAAGATTCTAGAGGCAAGGCCAACAGCAGGATCGCTACGTCGACTTCCTCTCTGTTCCGGTCGACGACCGGCATGTATGACAGCTGCGTACCGTCCTCTTCTTCGATCGCGATCACAGACGGCCGGCAGGATTATGTCATGTATCCGGTCTGGCTGCTCAACGTGAAATATGGTTCGAAGATCTACACGTTTGCGATGAATGGCCAGACAGGCAAATTCGTCGGCGAACTGCCGATCGATAAAGGAAAACTTGTAAAGATCGCTTTGAGTGTCTTCTTCGGTGTCAGTGCTGCCGTATCGGCTTTGCAGTATCTGCTGTATATGGTGAGGTGAGACCATGAAAAAGACTATAAAGATCATACTGATCGCTTTCATGTTCTTCCTGGCTGTACAGGATGTCTTCGCGGCAGAAGAACACGTGATCTTAACAGACCGCGAACAGTTTTTGAGCGATGAAGACTACAAACAGCTCAATGAAGATCTCGAGCAGGTCAAAGAAAATTACGACATCAATATCTATTTCATATACGATACTTCGATAACTGACAGCGAATCGGGTGTTGAGAAGTTTGCGAATGATTTCGTGAATTCCCACGCCAATGCGGCAAACAATGTGGCGATCGTGATGAGTGAATCCTTCTACTATGTTGCGGCAAATGGCCCGGCGGCAGATGAGGTCATTAAAAACGATACCGTCATATTCAACAAGTTCTATGACAAGGCTTCAAAATACTCGGACCGCAATGCGGATTACTTTGCCCAGGGCATCCGGGATGCCTATCAGTACGTCGTTAAGCTGATCAATGAAAAAGTCTATGAGTCCGATGCGCCGGTCTCGGAGACGAAGGCGCTGGTCAACGACTTTTCCGGCATCCTGAGCGATCAGGAGGAGCTCAAGCTCAACCAGAGACTGCAGAAGATCAAGGATAAATATGGCTTTGATGCAGTCGTCGTGACGACGGATTCCTACAACGGCATGTCGGCGAGGGATTATGCCGATGACTTCTACGATTACAGCCAGTATTCGGAAGACGGCATCCTGTTTGTTCTGAATATGGGCGAAAGGACCTGGTATGTCTCGACCAAAGGCAAGGGCATCGAATACTTTACGGATTATGGCATCGATGCGATCTTTGCGGAGATGGCCGATGACCTGGCAATCGGAAAATACTACGATGCATTCGTGATCTATGCCGATGAAGTCGATGACTTCATCTATAACGGGATCAATGGCAATGTCATCGATGTCGACAACGACCAGAAAGAGAGAAAAGGATTCACATCCTTCAATATCTTCATATCCACGATCATTGGTGCGATCTCTTCCTTCATCACGACATTAGTGATGCGGGGCAAGATGAAAAACACTTCCCGTCAGCATGGCGCACGCAATTACATCGTCAACGATTCGTTTAAGATCAATGGCGCTTCGGACATGCTGGTCAACCGGCATGTTTCAAGGATGCGCAGACCGAGGAACAATGATTCGTCCCGCTCATCCGACCGTCCTCATATGGGAGGCGGCGGATCGAGCTTCCACACATCTTCAAGTGGTTCTTCCCATGGCGGACATGGCGGACACTTCTAGAATAAAAAAATTAAATCAAAGGAGGAATAAAAATGGGTTTAATTAAAGCTTTAGCCGGTTCCGTGATCGGTACCGCTCTTGACACATGGAAGGACTATTTTGTCTGTGATTCCCTCGACAATGATACTTTGATGGTCAAGGGCACAAAGAGAGGATACGGCGGATCAGGTGAGGTCATTACCAATGGTTCGGGCATCGTCGTCAACGAAGGCCAGTGCGCTTTAGTCGTTGAAGAAGGCAATATCCTTGAAGTCGCAGCAGAACCGGGCAACTACACATTTGACTCTTCTCTTTCTCCAAGCATATTTGACGGAGGCATGGAAGGCCTGAAAGCTTCGTTCAAAGAGGCGATCGAACGCTTCAAGTTCGGCGGAGAAGTCAACAAATCACAGCGCGTCTACTACGTCAACACCAAAGAGATCATGGAAAACCGCTATGGCACAGCGACCCCGATCCCATTCAGAGTCGTATTTGACAAGGCAACGGGTTCCGAAGTTGAGATCTCTGTCAGATGCAATGGTGAATTCACATTCAGGATCGTCGATCCGGTCACGTTCTATCAGAAAGTCGCCGGCAACAAGGCTGCAAGATACGAAAAGGAAGAACTGCTTCCGATCATGAAATCCGAGATGCTGGATGCACTCAATCCTGCATTCGGAAAACTCTCCGAACAGGGCATCCGCTATTCCGAACTTCCTTTGCATACAACGGAACTCAAGGAAGCTTTGACAGAAGCTTTGAAGACCCGCTGGGAAGAAAACAGAGGTATCGCATTTGATTCGATCACGATCAACTCCGTGACCATTCCGGAAGCTGATGCGGAAAAGATCAAGAATATCCAGTTTGCGGCTGTCAACAGAGACAAGGACATGGCCAATGCAACGATCGTTACGGCAACTGCCGATGCGATCAGGGATGCAGCAAACAATGCGAATGGCGCAGGCATGGGCTTCATGAACGTCAACATGGCAACCAATACCGGTGCACAGTTCCTGCAGCAGAATAATGCCCCACAGACAAGCGGCGGCGGATACTGTCCGTTCTGCGGTCAGCCGGTACCGGCCGGTGCAAAATTCTGCCCGAGCTGCGGCAAACAGCTTCAGTAATATCGACCCGTCGAAAGACGGGTTTTTATATCGAAAATCAAAAGAATCTGTTATTATTAATATGCGATGAGATTTACCGATATATTGTCAGTCCTCAGCGGTTTGGCCATTTTCTTATATGGCATGGAGGTCATGGGAAGCGGCTTTAAGCATATGGCCGGCGGCAAACTGCAGGATGTTCTTGAAAAACTGACAAAAAAACCATTCATTGCCATGATGGCAGGCATGTTGGTGACGGCACTTGTACAGTCGTCAGGTGCAACTACAAGCATGCTTGTCAGTTTTGTCAATGCCGGGATTATGAAGGTTACACAGACGGTTTATGTCATTCTTGGCAGCAACGTCGGTACCACGATCACCGGCCATTTGATGGCGATGGATGTGGGAATGGTGGCACCGTTCCTTTCCTTCATCGGTGTCTGCCTGATCATGTTTGTCAAAAATGACAGGCTCAATGCGATCGGCGAGATCATGATGGGCCTGGGATTCGTGTTCATCGGTATGGATACGATGTCCGATGGCCTTGCACCTTTGGGCTCATCTGCGTTCTTCTTAAATATCCTGACCGGCATGCGAAATCCGATATTCGGTATCCTTGTCGGTTTCGTGCTGACGACGATCGTACAGTCTTCTTCTGCTTCCCTGGGTATCATTCAGTCCCTGGCGAAGAGCGGACTGGTCCAGATCAAGGATGTCATGTTCTTCAACCTTGGCCAGAATATCGGTTCCTGCACCACGGCGATGCTGGCTTCGCTGAGCTTCAACCGTGACGCTAAGAGGGTATCGATCATCAACTTCACATTCAATATCGTCAATGCCGTTTTGTTTACGGTCTTATATATGATCTTCCCGTTTGACAGACTTTATCAGGCACTTGCACCGGGAAGGGTCGTCGAACAGATCGCTCTGATGCACACCTTCACAAACGTCATCACGTCCCTGGTCTGCTTCCCGTTCGCCAATTACCTGGCAAAAGTTGCATATCTGATCATTCCGGATCAGGGCAGCATCAAGACTCTGCAGCCGGAAGTCGAACCGACGACAAAAACAGAAAACAACTCTGCATTCAATATCTTCTCGATCAATATCGAGATGTCCAATATGTTTAATATCGTATCCAGCAGTATCCGCACAGGTCTCAAGGCTCTGCTTGAACATGAAAGCGAATTGCAGACGATATCAGACAATGAGAAACAGGTCAATCTGATCAACAAAGGTATCTCGAAGAATCTGAGGCTGCTGATGGCTTCCAATCCGAACATGGAGGAATCCAGACAGGCTGCGACTCTGTTCTCGATGAATGTCGATCTTGAGCGGATGAGCGATCATGCCGTCAACATTGCGGAGGCAGGTGATGACATGACGAAAAACGACTTGTCCTTCACTGTTGTCGCTTACGATGAAATTGAGCATCTTGCGGATATCATCTTTGATTCCCTGGATGCACTTGATAAGATCATTGAAACCGGAAATCATTCATTGTTCGATAAGATCAAATCAAACGAAGATCTGATCGACGAACTGTGCTTTACATATCGCAATATCGAAGTGGAACGGATGCGCAAGAATACGGAAGAAGCAGAATCCGGCGTCATTTATTCTGAGCTTCTGATCGATATTGAGAGGATCGGCGACCATATTATGAATGTCGCTGAGAATCTTTGCTTAAGCTATGAAGGCCAGTAAAGGCCTTTTTTGCACATTCTTGTTCGGGAATCCCCTGGGAAAGCGAGGTAGCAATGCATTACAATGGCGGATATCTAATCGGGCAGATCAACAAATTGATAAACAGACGCATCAACGAATTGTTAAAGGAGGAAAATGTCAATGAATTCAATGGTGCACAAGGTACGATCATTTTCGTGTTGACGGAAGAAGGCCCTATGCCGATCAAAGACATCGGTAAGGCTACAGGATTAGCTAAAACTTCTCTGACCTCAATGCTGGACCGCATGGAAAAGCAAGGTCTGATCAAAAAAAGAGAGAATGAAAACGACAGACGGAGTACGATCATTGATCTGACAGAACGATCAAGAGGGTATAAGGAAGTAATTGAAAAAGTATCGCAGGAAGTAAACAGAGAGTTTTACAAAAAGATCAAAGCAAAGGATATTGAACGCTTTGAGGCGACCCTTCAAAAGGTCCTGGATAATCTCAAAGACTGAATAGACCTTCAGATAAAAAGGAAAAGTCAAGCAACGATATTTTTGTATGTCCAAAAATGAAATATGCGCGTGTAAATACCGCGTATTTTTCATAATACCGGTATCGGCACAGGAACAGTTTGCATAAAAACGAAATGAGAAATGTGAAGCCGAACTGAAAACGATGGTCTTGCCTGCAATGTATAATTAGAATATAGAAGTATAAAGGGTATATGAAACGGGGCATAAAAAGATTATGAGCAAAACAAAGGCAATCCTGTATGCTTTTCTGGCAGCGGTATTTTATGCGATCAATGTTCCGGTATCGAAACTGCTGATGGCACAGATCGAACCGACCACGATGGCTGCATTGCTTTATCTTGGAGCGGGCCTTGGCATGTCAGTCCTTTCCGTCATAGACAGATCGGATAAGGGAGAAAAACTTGACCAGAATGACCTGCCGTTTGTGATCGGAATGATCGTGCTTGATATCGCTGCACCGATCTTTCTGATGCTGGGGATCAGCTATGGCAGTTCCGCCAATGCTTCACTGCTGGGCAATTTTGAGATCGTAGCGACGACCCTGATCGCTTTATTGCTGTTCAAAGAGAAAGTCAGCAGAAGGCTTTGGGCGGCAATTGGCCTGATCACACTTTCAAGCATTATGCTTTCCTTTGAAGAAACAGGAAGCTTTCGTTTCTCATATGGATCATTGTTTGTCATAGCTGCCACCATCTGCTGGGGACTTGAAAACAACTGTACCAGGAGCATTTCGTCAAAAGACACATATGAGATCGTTGTTTTCAAAGGCATCTTTTCAGGGCTTGGAGCTTTGATCATTGCGCTTCTGAAACATGAGTCCATGCCTTCGTTCATATACATTGCAGCTGCCTTGTTGCTGGGCTTTGTGGCGTATGGACTGAGCATATTCCTGTATGTGCGGGCTCAGAATTTGATCGGTGCCGCTAAGACAAGTGCGTACTATGCTGCGGCACCGTTTATCGGTTCCTTCCTTTCCTTTGTGTTTTTGAAGGAAGAACTTACCGGAATCTATCTGCTTTCGCTGCTGGTCATGAGTGCAGGCGCATCTCTGGTAGTGGCGGATACGCTGGCCAACAGTCACGAACACGAACATCAGCATACATATTCGCATTTTCATAACGGGCATATGCATACACACACGATAGTCCATTGTCATGCCCATGACCACTTCCTAACGGAAGGCAAGCATGGCCATCATCATTCTTTGAAGGAACTTGAACGTGCGCACATTGCACACAGATAAAAGCATATTCATTCGCCATATCGGGAAACGCCGGATCGTTATTTGTCCTTAAGTATATCCGGATAAAGAGACCGACAGGATAAACAAACAGGAGGAAAGTATGTATAGTGAAAAGATCATCGTCGGAGAAGGAACGAAGTATCCACTGAATGGTTTGCTGACTTTGCCTGAAGGAGGCAAAGGGCCTTTTCCTGCGGTCGTTATGGTGCACGGTTCCGGTTCAAGCAACATGGATGAAAAGGTGATGAAACTGACTCCTTTTGCTGATCTTGCCAAAGGGCTTGCGGATAAAGGCGTGGCATCCATACGCTATGACAAGCGGACATTGGTCCATGCGCGGAAGATGCTTAAACAGATCATCACAGTGAAAGAAGAAACGACAGATGATGCATTGCTTGCGATCGGGATCCTGAAATCGGATCCCCGTATCGATCCGGATCGCATATTTATCCTTGGACACAGCATGGGGGCCATGCTGGCACCAAGAATAGATGCTGAAGGAGGAGATGTCAAAGGTATGATCCTGATGGCGGGAACTCCTTATCGTCTTGAAGACATCATGATTAGACAATTGGAACAGGCTAAACAAAGCGGAACGCTCATCAAATGGATCGCGATTCTGGAAGATAAGATCTATTCGAAAAAATTCGATCATCTCTATGAAATGAGTGATGAAGAGGCCAGAAGCAGGAAATTTGCAGGCGGTACCACTTTGTATTATTTCAAAGAAGCGGGACAGAAGACTGCAGCAGATTATCTTCTGGAAAATGACAAACCTGTACTGATCATGCAGGGAGGAAAAGATTTCCAGGTTCTGGCAGACGATGATTTTGTGAAGTTCAAAGAACTGCTGGAGGGACGCAATAACACATACTATAAACTGTATCCTCAGCTGAATCACCTCTTTGTTGATGCGATCTATGACGATATCAGCAAAGCTTCCAAAGAATACAGTAAAGAGCGGCATATCGGTGATGAAGTCATTACGGATATCGCATCATTCATAAGCCAGGATCCGGAAGAGAACGGCAAAAAATGACAGCAGAAGAATTGTGGAAAGAATCGGGCCTTGATGGGACTTACGAAGCGTGGTCATTTGCACAAGCACCGGACAAGCTTGCGGACTTGGTCCTGCAGAAGATCAAAACAGCGACCTGTTCCGCATATGACCTGTATCAGATCGAAAATGAGCCACTTCCGAAGGCAGGGCAATACAGTATTATCCTGAATTCAAAAGAAGAAGCCGTATGCATTATCAAAACGATAAAAGTATATGTGACGGAATTCAGAAATGTTTCAAAAGAGCACGCTTTTAAAGAAGGGGAAGGCGATCGGACACTGGCATACTGGCGCAAGGTCCATGAAGATTTTCTGATCAATGAACTGGCTTCTGTGAACAGAACTTTTGATGAAAATACAAAAGTGGTCTGTGAAGAGTTTGAACTTGTATACAAAACAAACTGATGTTTGTAAGGAGAGATTATGGAAAAATTCGAATATAAAGTGGTGACTTATGATACAGGAGGCTTTTCTGGCGGAAAGGTCGATGCTCTTCGGATGGAGGAACAGCTTAATCTGGCTGGAAATGACGGATGGGAGATGGTCAGCTGTACATCCACAAACCAGAACGAAGGTGCAAGCAGAAGCATAGTGTGTATATTTAAGAGGAAGATAGTCCAGTAAATTTAAATTCATTATTTTGCCGACAGAATAAACACATAAAAAGTACAGCTGAGCTGTACTTTTTAAAACAATCTGGGGCGAACGATGGGGCTCGAACCCACGAAATGCCAGAGCCACAATCTGGTGTGTTAACCAACTTCACCACGTCCGCCATGTGCCTTATTATTCTAACATAAGTTTTAAATCTTTTTCAATGATAGAATATAGAATATGATCGAAATCAAAGGGATCCGTTTCGAGGTCAAGATCGAACACAAAAGAATAAAGAACCTTTATCTCAGACTGAAAGACAATGTGATCATGGCCAGTGCTCCTTTGAGGATGCCTGATTATGCAGTCTATCAGTTCATTGAAAGCAAGAGAGACTGGATCTATAAGGCATATGACCGTATGGTCTATAACAAACGCATCAGCAATCTTTACAGGGGCGGGGATGTTTTCTATATCTTTGATGAGCCATACAAGCTGGTAAAACAGATCGGAAAAAGCAATGTCACGATCATGAACAGGACGATCTTTCTGACGTATAAGGATGAAAGTGAAGATGCGATAAAGTATCTCTATAAAGTCCTTGATAAGGAAGTCCTGAAGCTGGCACAGTACTATCTGAACAAACATCTTCCTTTTCTGAGGGATTACGGATATATGGAAGTCCCGGAGCTCAAATGCCGGATCATGACTTCCAGATGGGGTGTCTGCTATACCAGAAAAAACAGGATCACGGTGTCTTCCTATCTGATCCATTATCCGAAGCAGTGTCTTGAATACATCATGGTCCACGAGATGACGCACTTCATCGTTCCGAATCATTCCAGACGTTTTTATGAGATCGTGGCCAATAATATGCCGGATTATAAAAGCGCTTCCAACAGGCTCAAATTATGAAAATACTTTCATGGTTGAAACACTTGAAACGCTCAATTTTAGAAGGTAAAATGTTTATATAAAAGGAACGTTTAATAATATGGGAACATTTGTAAAGGAGAATAATACTATCTTAGGGGTAAATGGCGCTTTACTTGTGTTTGACATAAATTAAACTTTTTAAGTGGACGTGGCACTGCGTTCACTTTTTATTTGATAAGGAGGTTATATCAAAATGGATCAGGCAATGAATGATGCTTTACTGGATGCGTGCAGTACCGGAAATCTTGATGAAGTCAACAGACTGATCGGCGAAGGCGCTGACCCGAACTGCAAGAACGGAGACGGTCGTACGGGTCTCATGAGAGCATCGAAGAGAGGCTATGAGGAGATCGTAAAGAAACTGCTGGAAAGCGGTGCCGATGTCAGAGCGAGAGACAAAAATAATGATACAGCTCTGATGGGTGCTGCAAAACACGGTCACAGATATATCTGCCGTATGCTGCTGGATGCCGGTGCAGAAGTCAATTCACACGATAACAATGGCAGAACAGCTTTGATGAGAGCTGCTTTCCAGGGCGAATCCGCTGTCGTTGAAACACTCGTCGATGCAGGTGCAGAACTCGACTCGATCGATTCCAAGGGCCGTACTGCTCTGATGGAATCTGTTACAGCATTCAAGGTCGACGTCATCCACTATCTGCTGGCAAAAGGTGCTGACATCAACAAGAGAGATAATGAAGGATGCACCTGTCTGATGAGAGCAAGCTATGGCGGCTATACTGACTTAGCGATCTATCTGCTTAACAGAGGCGCAGACAAGTATGTCAAGGACAACGGCGGCAGAACTGCATTACAGTATGTCCGTGACAAGAATAATGAAGAACTGATCAACGTATTAAAATAAAAAAGGGGAAGAAAGAATGAAAGAATATTCAGCGAAAGACGTAAGAAACGTCGTATTGCTTGGTCACTCCGGTGCCGGCAAATCCGCTTTGGTCGAATCCGCATTATTCCAGACCAAGGCGATCGCCCGTATGGGCAAGACGACCGATGGTACGGCCGCAATGGACTTCGATCCGGAAGAAGCTAAGAGAGGTGTATCTGTTTACACTGCAGTCGCTCCGATCGAATGGAAGAACGTCAAGATCAATTTCATCGATACTCCGGGATATCTGGACTATGAGGGTGAAAAAGTTTCAGGTGCAGCAGCGGCTGACCTGGCAGTGATCGTTGTTTCCGCAAAAGACGGTATCGAATCCGGTACGGAAAGTGCTGTCAAGCTCTGCAAGAAGAATGAGATCCCGGTCGTTTTCTTCATCAATAAGATCGATGATGAAAATGCAGATTTCGAAAAGACAGTTGATGAACTCAGAACTAAATTCGGTACATCCGTAGTTCCGTTTGAGATCCCGGTCATGGAAGGCAAGAAGATGACCGGTTCCAGCAAAGTTCTTGATGACCCATCCAATATTCATTACGATCAGATCGCTGAAGCGATCGCATCTGCTGACGATGAACTGATGGAAAAATTCTTCGAAGGTGAACCGTTCACTCCGGAAGAAACTGCAAAGGGCCTCAAGCTCGCGCTCAGTTCAGGTGATGTCAAGCCGGTCTTTGCAGGTTCAGCTACAGGCTGTGCAGGCGTTGACAGACTGATGGACTTCATCAAGGAAAACTGCCCGGTCTACATCGACTATGGCACAGTTACCGACAAAGACGGAACAGTCCTCAAGACAGATGATTCTGAAGCATTCTCAGCACTCGTCTTCAAGACAGTCGTCGATGCTTTCGTCGGCAAGATCTCTTATGTCAAGGTCTTATCCGGAACATTGACAGCTACGACTCCGTTATACAACTCCAAGAAGGATCAGAACGAAAAAGCCGGCGGTCTGTTCACGATCTGCGGCAAGAACCAGACTCCGATCAACAAGCTCTCCTGCGGTGATATCGGTGTCTTAACGAAACTCTTAGTCACTGAGACCAACGATACACTCTGCACAAAGGACAAGAAGGTCATCTTCAAGGATATCGAATATCCGCGTCCGATGTTAGGTGTTGCAGTATCTCCTAAGACCAAAGACGATGAAGACAAGATGTCTGATGCGCTCAAGAAAGTCCTGATCGAAGACAAGTCTCTGAACTTCGTCAGAAACGCTGAAACAGGTGAACAGGTCTTATACGGTGTCGGCGATCAGCAGCTCGATGTTGTCGTCAACAAGCTCAAGACCAGATATAAAGTTGAGATCGTATTGAAAGAACCGAAAGTCCAGTATCGTGAGACGATCAAGGGCAAATCCGAAGTTCAGGGTAAATACAAGAAGCAGAACGGTGGTGCCGGACAGTATGGTGATGTCTGGGTCAGATTCGAACCGAATCCGGATTCCGAAGAAATGGTCTTCGCAGAAGAAGTCTTCGGTGGTGCCGTTCCTAAGAACTACTTCCCATCTGTTGAAGCAGGCTTAAGAAGCTGTATGGCTAAGGGCCCTCTTGCCGGATGCAAGGTCGTCAATGTCAAGGCTACATTGTATGATGGTTCCTACCACCCAGTCGATTCCAAACCAAACTCCTTCGAAGCGGCTGCAAGGCTTGCCTTCAAGGCTGGTATCCCTAAGGCAAAACCGATCCTTCTCGAACCGATCGGAAAGGTCACAGTCATCTGTCCGGAAGAATACACTGGTGATATCATCGGTGACTTCAACAAGAGACGTGGTATGATCCTGGATACCGGATCTGCAGATTCCGGCGAAGCCAAGATCGACGCAGAAGTCCCAATGGCAGAAATGCTGAAGTATGCAACAGAACTCCGTTCCATGACCAAGGGCAGAGGTACATATGTCATCGACTTCGACAGATATGAACCGGCTCCTCAGAACGTCACAGACAAAGTTGTTGCTGCAACTGCTGCTGAAAGAAAAGACGACGACGAAGACTAGTCAAAGCATTAAAAAAGGAAGAGATCTCAGTTTCTTCCTTTTTTTTGCGGTTTTTTGAAATATTTTAATATCTTGTTGCGTCCTGCAGTTTGATCTCAAAATCCATCTGCTGGCCATCACGGGTGATGGTGATCGGTACGGTATCACCGACATTGAGCGTTTCAAGGATCTTGACCATATCTGCGTAACTGGAGACGCTTTGACCATTGAGCGAAACGACGATATCGTTGGCCTTCAAGCCGGCTCTTTCAGCACTGCCGCCTTCAATGACTTCGGTGATCAGGACACCTTCGCTGGTGTAGTATGGTGAACCGGTCGCGACTTTGACACCGAGTGTTGCACGGTCTTTGACATAACCGTTATCGATCAGTTCCTGAATGATCCTGGTGACCGTATTGGCCGGGATCGCGTAACCCATGCCTTCGACTGAAGTTTCTGTGAAGCTTGCGGACTTCTTGGCATTGACGATACCCACGAGGTTTCCGTTGATATCGAACAATCCACCGCCGGAGTTACCGGCATTGACAGCTGCATTCGTCTGAATGACTGTCATATAGACGTTGTTGATGGAGATCTCTTTTTCCAGAGCTGAAACGATACCGTTGGAACAGGAGATACCTAAGCCTAACGGATTACCGATCGCGATGACATCCTGTCCAAGCATCAGCTGTGAAGAATCTGAGAAGGATGCATAAGGCAGGTTGTTTCCATCGATCTTAAGGACAGCCAGGTCGGTCTTGGTATCATAACCGATGACTTTTGCCGAATGGGTCTGGCCATCATAGGTCGTAACTTCGATGGTGCTTTCATCAACGAGTCCGTCAATGACGTGTTCGTTGGTCACGATGTAGCCATCGGAAGAGAAGATGACACCGGATCCGCTGGATATGCTCGTCGTGGAGCCGCCCTGGAAGAAGAAGAATCCGGACGTTGTCGCCGTCTTGACCTGACATTTGATCTCAACGACCGTGTTGTAGGCTTTTTCGATGGCCTTTGTGTAGTCGGTCTTGTTGACATTGGTATATTGTACTTCATTTACGACGACGCTGCTTCCTGTATTGCTGTTATGTTCCTTATTATATAAAGACATAACGGAGAATGTTCCCAATCCTGATCCTAACAAGGCAACCAGGAAGATGATAATAATGTTTTTAAGATTTACTTTCATTTTTCCTCACCTCAAATACTACTATAGGACCTGAATGTGAACTTAATCTGAATTTTACTAATATGTTTGAAAAAGTTATAATCTTAATATGAGCAGGAAAGAACATCGCATATCGAAGAAACACGCCAGACGCAGTTTTAATACCGTAGGGCTTCTTTTAATTATGTATGCACTCGCTGTTCTTAACCTTCCTTTTGTATTGCATATGTATATGGAGAACGTCGATTCATCGATCATGCATGATGAGACGCTCTATTACGGTTTATATCTGATCATCATCGTATTCGGCACTTTCGTTCCGTTCTTTCTGATGCGCAAGATCTTTCATATTCCTTTGAAAAAGCTTGGCAGGAACTTCAATCCAACCTTTGTCGATCTGTTTGTTCAGACGATCGTCTTCTTTACGATCTGCATTGCCCTGACGTATGTATCCAACATCATCTTCGGCTATCTGGGCTTGCAGGCAAAGCTGATCTCAAGCATCGGTTTCAGTTATGATGATGCGCCACTGAACAATCTTCTGTATGTATTCATGCTGATCATCGTCACGCCTTTGATCGAAGAATATGCATTCAGAGGCGTCTTACTGAATGTATTATCCAAATATGGAAAGACATTCGGTCTGTATGCATCAGCCGTGATCTTTGCACTGGCACATATGAGCTTTGCGGAGATGATACCGGCATTCATGATGGGCGTACAGCTGGGGAAGACGGCTTTGAGGTATAAGAACATCGTGCCTTCGATCTTTATTCATATCCTGTTCAACGCTCTGATCTATGCATTATGCGTCATTCCGTCTTCGATCACCCGCTATATGGCTTATGGCCTGGCGGCTGTCGTCATCGTGGCGGTATACCTGATCTTATCCGGCCGCTATGAAAGGATCCGCATACAGAAGCTCAAATCCAACAGGATCACCAATGTCGTATTCTTCTCAAGCCCGGCTATCATCATCACGATGCTGCTGATGATCGCGGACAGTGTACTGCATATCATTTTTGACGCTTTGTAGTGATCATTTTTAATAACGGATATATGGAGGATGTCTTCATCGCAGACTTTGGATCTTAAAAAGATCCTTGCTTGAAATGATGATGTCTTCCATTTTTCATATAGGAAAACATAAGCTGATCAAAGGAGGAAAATCATGTCGAAAAGGCTGATGTCAATGAATACAAGTGAGATCGCAAAACTGGATGCGAAATCCCTTTTGAATGCGATCCGTTTATCGGAAGGCAGGGTCATGGCTGCAGAGACTGTCTGCATCGCAAAGCCATTGCTTAACGATGTCAGCAATGCCGAACTGGCAGCTGCAATGTCTGCCGACATACTGATCCTGAATATGTATGATGTTGAAAAGCCACTCGTCAACGGCCTTCCGGAACATGAAGCACAGGATACCATCCGCCTTTTGAAGAAACTCACCGGAAGAGTCGTTGCCATCAACCTCGAACCGGTCAGTGAATCGGGCGATGACATCTGGAACATGAGCAAAGGAAGGATGGCGACACCGCAAAATGCTTTAAAGGCGAAAAAACAGGGTGTCGATATGATCGTCATCACAGGCAATCCGGGTAATCATGTGACCAATAAAGCGATCGCCGATTCGATCAAAGAGATCCGCAAGGAAATCGGCGAGGACATCGTACTGGTCACCGGCAAGATGCATGCCTCCGGGCAGATCGAAGAAGCCGGAGAAAACATCATCACAAAGAAAGACATCAAAGAGTTTGCGGATGCCGGTGCCGACATCATCCTGCTGCCTGCACCGGGAACGATCCCGGGCATCACGATGGAAAAAGCCCATGAACTGATCAGTTTCATCCATTCCCTTGGAAAGCTGGCACTGACGGCGATCGGCACATCCCAGGAAGGAAGTGACAGCGATACGATCAAACGGATTGCTTACGATGCCAAGATGGCCGGTGCAGACATCCATCATATCGGTGATTCCGGCTATATCGGCATTGCCTTGCCTGAAAACATCATGACTTATTCGATCGTGATCCGCGGAGTGCGGCACACCTATCACAGGATGGCAAGATCGATCAACCGTTAGAAATTAAAGATCCTGATTTCACAAAAGAACGGGAATCTGTACTGTAGATTGCGATGAAAAGGATCTATGATGCTTCCTGCGTTTGTATAAGACGATATGGTCCAAACGACAGGGATGGCCATGAGTGGTGTGGGACATCTGTGATAAGCGTATGGACAGGTATGCGTTCATGCATGTATCGGGAATCGATTGACAGTGGACAGGTCGGGTGTTAAAGTTTACTAGAGTAAACATATTTCATGATTTTTTGAAAGACAGAAATACAAAAATGAGCGAAACTAAACCGGCTCTACAAGGACGTGTTCTTGAGATCGAATGGATGAAAGCAGTTGCTGTTATCGGCATGGTGCTTGTACATGTATCTATGTCGTCCAGTGGGCTGTCATTGGCTTCCTTTCTCCTGCGCTGGTAAGCATCACAGATATCTATGCCAATATTGCGATCGCGCTTTGTGTCCTGGTCGTTTCTTATTTCGGCGGTATCCTGCTCAAGCGGACAAACCTGATCTATGTTTAATTGATAAAACAAAAGTTTTTTATTATCATGTGATATTTCGTTTTCCTGAATGCGCTTATTACGGCTTTGATCTGTCCACTTTCGTACAGATCCCGGTTTGTGGAGGTAATTTTGATGAACGAATTCAATGAATATGTACGTGAACGTTTTTCTGTAGCCGGTGATATCGTCATAAGATCCATGATGGGCGGATATCTTGTCTACTGCAATGGCAAACTGATAGGCGATATCGGAGACATGGTTCTGTATATAAAAAGAACACCGACATCAGACAGACTGCTTGATGGATCGCAGCTTTCTTATCCATATGAAGGTTCAAAGACACTGATGCACGTATTTGACAGATTTGATGATCCGGATCTGATCAAAGAATTGCTGGAAGGCATGTATGCAGAACTGCCTGAAAAGAAACCAAAGAAAACCAGATAAAAAACCGGTATAGGATGAGGTAACGATATGGGACGACAATCGGTCTATGATATGCGCTTTCAAAAAGTTTATTCAGCTTTGATACAGAAGGCGGAACGAAAAGGAAGGACGAGAGAAGAAGTTGATGAGGTAACTGTCTGGTTAACGGGGTATTCGGCGGATCAGATCGCTGATGCGATGGATTCAGACATTACATATGGAAGCTTCTTCTTCGATGCACCTGCCTTTAATCCTCGCGCATCTCTTATCACCGGAAAGATATGCGGAGTTCAGGTAGAGGCGATCGAAGATCCTCTGATGAAGAAAATAAGACAGCTGGACAAGCTGGTGGATGAACTTGCCAAGGGCAGACCAATGGAGCGTATTCTGAGATGAATGAACCGGGAAAATATGAATATGATGCAATACTTCATGAAGATAAGGACAGTGGCGGCGCTTATGTGATCTTCCCGTGGGATCTGAAAAAAGAGTTTGGAAAAGGAAGAGTAAAAGTTCACGCCGAATTTGATGGAATAGCCTATGACGGAAGCATCGTCAATATGGGCGTGAAAAATCCTGATGGCAGTATCTGTTACATCATTGGTGTATTAAAACGTATCCGGAATGCCCTGAATAAAGCGGACGGGGATAAAATACATGTCGTTATCCGGCAGCAGCCGCTTAACGACGCAGAAGAAAACGGACCGCTATGGAGATGTCCGAAATGCGGAAGAGAATTCAAAAAACAGAATCAGGATCATCACTGTGTAAAACCGCAGGATATCGATGAATACATTATGGCACAGGAACATGAGGCCCAGCCGAAGCTGAAGGAAGTCCGTGGCATTTTGAAGTCTGCACTACCGGAGGCTGAGGAGAAAATCTCCTGGTCGATGCCTACTTTCTGGAAGGGAAGAAACATCATTCACTTTGCAGCGGCAAAAAAACATATCGGCTTATATCCCGGTGATGAAGCAGTTGCCGCTTTCAAAAATGAACTTGCAGGATTCGAAGTGAGCAAAGGCACGATCCGGCTGCCGTATGATCGCGCACTTCCTGCGGACCTGATCACAAGGATCGCCAGGTGGTGCTATGAGAAATATGGAAAATAAGAGACTCAGCTTAGGATCTATGGAGGTGAACGCATGACAGGGTATATTGCAGAAATGCGAAAACTGGTCGGGCACAGAACGATCATCCAATGTGCAGCAAGCATAATATGCATAGATGACCATGGCCGGGTCCTTTTAGGAAAACGCAGAGATAATCATAAATGGGGATATTCTGGCGGCTCAGTTGAAATCGACGAGTATGTCGAAGACTGCGCAAAGAGAGAATTGTATGAGGAAATGGGACTGAAAGCAGATAAGATCGAGTTCTTCTTTGTTAATTCCGGACCGGAGGCGCACTATATCTATCCGAATGGGGATGAAGTTTCCAACTTTGAGATCGTATATATATGCAGACAGTGGAAGGGAGAACCGACAGCGCTTGATGGCGAAATGGAAGAGCTTAAGTTTTTTTCTGCGGATGAGATCGACATCCTTGAAATCTCTCCGCCGATCCGGACTGTAATGACTGAACTGATAAACAAGATAAACCGGGAGAACCTGGTTTGTCAGGGTGAGGATGTATGAACATAATCATCAAGAAGATGGAAACGGCAGAGGAAATAAAAGGAAAAGCTTATGTGCACTGGTGTTCCTGGCATGAAGCATACCCTGATCTTGTCGATCCGGCATACCTTGAAAAACTGACTCTTGAAAAATGTGAAGATCTGGCATTCAAATGGCCTCACAATCAGCTGATCGCCAAAGACAAAGATCGGGTAATCGGCTTTGTCGGATATGGCGAGGAAGGAAAAGGAACTCCTGAAACAGGTGAGATCTTTGCACTGTATGTGCTGAGGGAATACTATGGAAAAGGTGTGGCACAGCAGCTGATGAAAGCCGGGCTTGAACAGCTGAATCGCTATCCGCAAATATGTCTCTGGGTCTTAAAGGATAACAACAGAGCCATTCGTTTCTATCAGAAATGCGGTTTTAAGCCTGATGGAGAAGAAATGAATAATCCGGTCATCAAAGCAACAGAGATCAGGATGGATTTAACGAAATGATACCGGGCTTTTGGGTTGAAAACCTCTTGTCTGGCAAGGAAGTATCTTAATCTTAATGATTGTCATCATGTGCTTTGTACATGATGTTTTTATTCGTCCTAGTGGACAGTTGAGCACACGAAGTGTGCGAAACAGTAAAACCACCTGCTTGGCAGGTGGATCGTTGACGCTGTTTATAAAAAAAACAGCGTCCCTTCCTGCAT
>DESX01000028.1 GCA_002362065.1 Solobacterium sp. UBA3303 | reverse complement strand
TATGCCATGCCCGGCACACATAAAACAAGTGCTCCGGCGAATACCGGAGCACTTTTTCTTTTTGATTTTTTGAATTGTCCTATGCAAGGATCTTGGCAATGAGACCCTCGATGATACCAAACAGCGAGAAGTCCTGGCCGCCATAGACCAGCATCCAAGGCTGTATCGTGTTATTGAAGAAGTAAGCACCGAAGCCTACCAGCAATACCATGATGACACCGTTGAGTGCACAGGCAATGATCGTACCTCTGATACCGCCCTTGGCGTTTGCGATGATCGCAGCACAGCCGTTTTCAAAGAAGCAGGTGAAGATCAAAGGAATGATGACTGTCGGGAACATGCCACGAGTGACAAGGATCGTGATCGTTGAAGTGATGACTGCAACGATGAAACCGATCAAAAGAGAGTTTGGTCCGTAACCGAAGATGACCGGGCAGTCGAGAGCCGGAATAGCACCCGGAACCAGTTTTTCGGCAACACCCTTGAAGGCCGGAACGATCTCGGCGATCAGCATACGGACACCCTGCAGCATGACAGTGACACCGACACCGAAGTATACGGAGTGTGTGAACCAGTAAGAGAAGAAACTGCCGCCATAGCCGAAGACTTCAGCCGGTGACAAGCCGGCACCGGATACGACGAAGTACATGATGATGTAGACAACGGCGATCGCAATGGAACCGGTGATGGAAACTTCTCTTAAGAAGCCTAAGGATTTCGGAAGCTTCAGATCTTCACAGCTCTTGGATTTGTCACCGACCAGCGGTGCAACGATACCCGCGATGACGGAAAGTGTCGTCGTCGGATGTCCGATCGTGAAGTCTTCCTTGCCGGTAACATCCTTGACTAAAGGTCTCATCAGGTTTGGTGCAACGATCATGTACAATGCTGTAAAGATCGCAGCCAGACCGATCAGCTTGCCGCCTGTTAATCCGGCATCAACACCAGCTGCAATGAACACGTATGGGAACCAGTAAAGCATATGACCTGTGAGGAATACGGATTTCCATGGAGTGAATCTGGCAACCAGCAGGTTGATCGCAAAGGCCAGGATCATGACGATACCGATCTGGGTACCGTACTGTCCGCCGATATCGATCGATGCAGGTGCAGACGCATTGCCTGGCATCAGGGTATTGAACGCCGTGATGATACCGTCGATCGAATTGCCTGTGATCAGACCAGTACCGGTATTCAATACGAAGAAGCCGATCGCGGTCATCAGAGTTCCTCTGACGACTTCAGAAACAGACTTCTTCTGCAGGATCAGGCCGACCATCGCAACTAATGAAAGGAAGATGGCGCCCTGACCAAAGATCTCATTGATGATAAAGTTGAGAATTGACATAAGTAGCCTCCTTTTTGTTTATTACTTATTTTTCCCCAGATAATTACGCATTCAGTTCTTTCATATAAGCGCAGACTTTTTCTTCAACTTCCGAGCTGTCCATGAAATTCTCGATCACGACCACCGGAACTTCCGCACGGTCTTCGATCCTTTCTGCCAGTTCCCTGGAAATGAAGATCACGTCACACGGATTGGACAGACAGGTTCCGACATCTCCGCAGAATGTATCTGCTTCCAGATCGTGTTTCCTCAGGATGTCATCGATCGCCATCCTTAACATGAGAGATGAACCGCAGCCAAATCCGCAGACGCACTGAATTTTAGGTACTTTCATCGTTCGTCCTCCTTTCCTTTATTGATCATTTCATATAATTCTTCTTCGTTTTCACATCCGATCAGGGCTTCGATCTTTCCCTTTTCCATCAGATGCATCGCAACTTTCTGCAGCTTTTCGATGTGGGATTGCTTGTCGACACAGGCAAGACACATCACTACTTCCACCGGATCGTTGTGGCTGCCAAAGTTCACGCCTTTCTTCAAGCTGATCAAAGAAAGACCGTTTTTCTTTACTGCCTCACATGGTGCCGCATGCGCCAGGGCAAAGCCTTTGGCGATGACCATATAAGGGCCTAGTTCCTTGACCGAATCGATCATATTATCGATATATCCTTCTTCAATGAAACCGGATTCCACCAAAAGCATTCCAGCTTTACGGATCGCTTCCTGCCAGTCTTCGACATCAACTCTTGCGGATATATTATTTCGTGCTACCAGTTCTTCCATGGTAATACAAGTACCTCTGATTCCATTATAGTCTCAAAATACTTTCCAGTTCAATAATGTCAAAAAGAAAAGATCCCCCTTGAGGCGTCCTTCGTAAGGAGGTTGCTTTGAGGAAGCGATCACCGGCACAAAAGAATATGAAACCGGCGCGATCTGTGCGGTCGCGCCGATTTTGTCACTTGGATTTTGGAATCATAATCCGATGCTCGTTATGCGTGTGGACAAAAGCAATTCGAAATTATTGCGGATCGGATACAGAACCCTTCTGCAAGTCTGCCCGGTTGATTGCCGGCGTCTTGACACGCTTTGCCAGATACAGGCTGTATGCTGCAGATACGACGATGACCACGATATGTACAACCGAATTCACAAGCTGAGAGCCTTCGTCGGATGCGAGGACAGAGGTCACATCAATGAAGCTGTGCGCCAGGATCCCGGGCAGAAGGCTCCCGCTCTTGTAAAACACGAGCGTAAAGACAAAGCCCATGGCAACCGCGAAAACCACCTGGATGAGGGTGGGAATCAGATCATGTCCGGTGATCAGGTTTATAATGTGTCCCATCCCGAAGGTAACAGAAGAGACAATGACAGCCGCTTTGACGCTGCCGTCCTTCAGCATAGCCTTGAACAGGAAGCCGCGGAAAATCAGTTCCTCCGCAAATCCGACCAAAGCCATGGATACGGCGGCATAGATCAGTCCCGGTATCGGGTAATCCGGCGAAAAACCGCCGAAAAGATTCATGCAGGAAAGAAGCCACAGCGGGATGAACCACAGCATGGCCTTGCTGTTCTTCGCCCATCCGGCCAGGCCGTACTTTCCCATGAGCCCGTTCTTTTTCACAAACAGGAAAAT
>DESX01000080.1 GCA_002362065.1 Solobacterium sp. UBA3303 | reverse complement strand
AGGTTCGCGTTTCTGCCCGCGCACTTAGAACTTTAAAAAATCAGGCGAAGGCAGCATAACTTCCGAAAGGAAGTTTTTTTATGCCGAAAAAAGGAGGTCACCCTCCTATTCGCATTTTCTTAATTTAGCTACATTTTCCCGGATATCGCCATTGAAGACAAACGATCCGGCAACTAAGGAATCTGCACCACGGGCCAATAGCTCGTGGGCATTTTTATCTGAAACGCCTCCATCGACTTCGATCAGGAATTTCAGATCGTGTTCGCTTCGATAATCCGAAACTTCCTTTAATCTGTCTAAAGCCGTTTCCTGGAAAGACTGTCCGCCAAATCCCGGTTCCACAGACATCAGCAGGAAGATATCAACTTTATCGAGCAGCGGCTTGATCGCTTCAACGCTTGTGCCCGGCTTGATGGATATGCCGGCCTTGAGATACATCGAATGGATCTTGTCGATCAGTCTGATGCATTTATCGATGTCTTCATAGACTTCATAGTGGAAGATGATCGAATCCGCACCCGCTTTGGCAAAGACTTCGGAATAATAATCCGGATCATTGACCATCAGATGGACATCGAGGAACAATTCGGAATTCCTTCTGACCGTCTGCAAGATCCCCGGCCCGAAGGTCAGGTTTGGCACGAAATTACCGTCCATGACATCAAAATGGATCCATTCGACTGTTTCGTTCAAAGCTTTGATCTCTTCAGCGAAATGATCGAAATGCATGGAATAAAGTGATGGCGATATGATCATTATCCTTCCTCCCTGACTGAATAATAATAGATGACGACCTGAAGATCACTGGTATCGGTAAAGGCTTTGCCAAGTTCCGGTGAAGTCTTTACGACTTTGTTGACATCTGTGTTTACGAGCTCTTCTTCCGTGAAGAAGGAACGATCCTCTTCCGACAAGACATAGCTGATGTTGTTTTCTTCAAGGTATTCGGCTGCCCTTGCGATATCCCAGCCGATCAGATCGGCAAGGATGACTTCCTTGTTTTCCATCGAATAGCGGATGGTGATCTCGTTATTCTGAGATGCATCGTATTTGGTGCCTTCAGGAAGTGACTGTTCGATGACGAGACCCGCTTCATAATCGGATTCCACCGGAACGAGCTTGACGTTGAAATTGAGAGAGTTGAGCTCATCTCTGACAGATTCATAGTTGCGGCCGACGTAATTGCCAAGGACCGAATACAAGCCATTGGAAACGGTGAGCTTGATCTTGGTACCGATCTCGACTTCTTCATTGGCCAATGGGTTGGATGAGATGATCCTGTCCTTTTCGATCGTATCGGACAAGACCCAGGTGATCCTGGAATCATCAACTTCCAGATCCTTCTGCGCCAGTAAGTCCTTGGCTTCCTGCACAGTCATGTTTCTAAGATCCGGAACCGTTACAAAATGGGAACGGTTGCCGATGATGCCGGTCAAAAACAAGACGGCTATGAGAATGACGATGGACATCAAAGATGCGGTGATCAGGAAAGCCTTGGAGAAGAAGGAAGCCTTCCCCTCTTCCGATTTCTTATTCTTATCGGCAAGCCTTGAGATATGTACGTTTTCCTTATTGTTTTTCGTCTTTGTCTCTTTTAAGGAAATTGGCGCATCATTGCGGTGTTCCTTCTTGAGACATTCATTGAGATCCTGCAGCATCAGAGCGATATTTTTATACCGGTCTGATGGATTCTTTGCGGTCGATTTGATGACGATATTTTCGACCGACTGCGGGATCTCCGGATTGATGGATCTCACGGACGGGATATCGTTCTTGATGTGCATCAAAGCGACCTGTACGGGATTGTCCGCCTTGTAAGGCACATCCCCAGTTAATAGTTCATAAAAAACGATGCCTAAGGAATAGATATCCGATTGCATGGATGCCTGTTTGCCTCTGGAAAGTTCCGGTGCAAGATAGTGAACGGAACCTAAGACAGAGTCTTTCTTGGTTATCTGCATGGCCCCATTTGCCAGAGCGATACCAAAGTCAGAAAGCTTGATCGTTCCATCGTCCTTGATCAGAACGTTTTGCGATTTGATATCGCGGTGGATGACGTTGTTTCGATGAGCTTCCATCAACGCGCCGGCCAGCTGCTTCATCATCCAAACCGCTTCCTTGTAAGGGATCGGTCCTCTTTTCTTGATGAGCTGTTTCAAAGTGTAGCCCTTGATATATTCCATGACGATGTAGTGCTTATCGCCGTCATCTCCGACGTCATAGACATCGACGATGTTTGGATGAGAAAGCTTGGTGACCGCACCAGCTTCTCTTTTGAAGCGCTCCAAAGCCGTATCATCATCCGCCATATCGGATTTCAGAACTTTTACGGCAACTTCTCTTTTGAGGATGACGTCATAGGCAAGATAGACATCCGCCATGCCGCCCCTTCCGATGAGTTTTACGATCCTGTATCTGTTTCCAATATATTCAGACATCTTTTCACCTCTTTACCAGAACGATGGTAATGTTGTCAAAACCACCTTTTAATAAAGCCAGATCCTTGAGATCTTCGGTTTTCTGCTGAACGGACTTATTTTTATCAATGACGATCTTGGTGATCTCTTCATCACTGACATAGGCATGAAGTCCGTCCGAACAGACAAGATAATAATCCATATCCTTCACTTTATGGACATCCGCATTGCAGATCGGGAAGATGCCGATCGCTTTGACCAGATAGTGTTTCTTCGGGTGATTGAGCGATTCTTCATAAGTGATCTGCCCTTTTTCCAGCATCTGGTTGACTAAAGTATGATCAAAGGTCAGATGGATGCAAAGATCATCGACAAAACCATAGACCCTCGAATCACCGCAGTTGATCGATACCGCACCTTTCGAACAAAGCAAAACGCCAGTCAGCGTCGTTCCCATGCCCGCATATTCTTCATAGCGGGAAGAAAGCTCATAGATGTGTTTGTTGGCACAGTTTACATGATAGGACATGTAATTGATCGCATCTTCGATGCTTTCAAAGGGACCGGATCCCTTGAAATTGTCGTTAAAGTATTTGATCGTTTCGCCGCTTGCGACTTCTCCGGCTTTCCCTCCGCCGATGCCATCCGCGACCAGAACGAGAAAATCGCCATACCCATTGGAAATGGCAATATAGGAATCCTGATTCTTTTCTCTGACCAGACCCGTGTCTGTGATGCAAAAATAATCCATAAACTTATTTTAATGCTTTAGCTCTGAGTTGGCCACAGGCCGCATCGATATCGTCGCCTTTTTTCTGACGAAGTGTAACGGCAACCCCTCTTTTTTTCAGAAGATCATAGAAACGCAAGGCGTTTTCATCCGATGATGTTTCAAAATCCTTTTCATCCACTTTGTTGTAAGGGATCAGATTGATGTAGGCATTCATGCCTTTTAAAAGATCGGCGATCTGATTCGCCTGCGTCGTTGAATCGTTGACACCTTTCAATAAAAGGTATTCAAAGGTGAGTCTACGGTTATTGTAGGCGCAATACTCTTTCAATGCTTCAAACAGGACTTCCAGAGGATAGGCCTTGTTGACCGGCATAAGTTTGTCTCGCAATTCGTTGTTTGGCGCATGCAAGGAGATCGCCAGATTGTATTGCAGATTCTCTTTGGCAAAGCGGCGTATGCCCGGGACTAAGCCACAGGTCGAAATGGAAATGTGTCTTGCGCCAATCTCGAGGCCATTTGGATCATTGATGATCGACATTGCCTTCATCACATTGTCATAGTTGTCAAACGGTTCACCCGTTCCCATGACGACGATGTTGCCCAAGCGGTTTCCATCCTTGTCGAGTTCCTTCTGTATCATCAAAGCCTGCAAAACGATCTCATCCGCGGAAAGATCTCTCTGCTTCTTTAAGAGACCAGAGGCACAGAAACTGCAGCCCATATTGCAGCCGACTTGCGAAGAAAGACAAGCGGAATAGCCATAATCAAAGATCATCAGTACGGATTCCACTAAAGCCCCGTCCTTCATTTCAAAGAGGAACTTCTTGGTCCCGTCTTTTGAGACCTGCAGGGAGCGGATCTTCAATAGATCGAGTTCAAAATCTTCTTTCATCTTCGAAAGCATCTTTTTTGAAATATCGCTCATCGCATCAAAATCTTCAATACGCTTGTGATACAGCCATTTGAAGATCTGTTTGCCATGGAATGGCTTCATATCGTTTTCTTTCAGATAGGTTTCCAGATCATTCAAAGAAAGTCCGTAGATCGATCTCATTGCCTCTCCTTCCTCAGTTTTGCGTAATAGAAACAGTCACCCAGATCATTGATGATGGTCTCTTCTTTCAATAGAGTGAAACGATCATCTTCCTTCAGGAAACGAGCGATCTGCTTTTCATTTTCTTTCTTATTCAGTGTGCAGGTCGAATACAGAAGGATGCCGCCTTCTTTCAGCAGCTCCTTGTTTGTATTCAGAAGTTCATACTGCAGGACCTGCAGTTCATCCAGGCTTTCCGGCTTGATGTGAAACTTGAGGTCCGGTTTTCTTGCGATGACGCCTAAACCAGAACAAGGCGCATCGAGCAGGATCTTGTCAAATCTGACGGACAAATGATCCTTCAGAGTACAGCCGTCATGATTGAGCAGATGGATCTTAGTGTAGCCGAGCTTTTCGGCCATCTTTTTGATCAGTTCGACTCTGTTGACGTGGATGTCATTTCCATAGGCGTTTTCTTCCTTGATGACATCAAGACAATTGAAGAGTTTTGAACCTGGTGCCGCACACACATCCAGCAAAACATCATCTTTTTTTAAATCAAGGTTCTTGTACAGGGACGCGGAATTGTAGTCCTGCACATAGAAATAGCCGTTCTTATAAAGTGATGTCTTCAGCATGTTCAGTCTGCTGATAAAGATATCCTCATTTAAAACTTCGATATCGAGATCCTTCAGCATCTCATAGGAACATTTCTTCTTGTTGAGACGATAACAGAGCTTCGGGATCTTGTGATAGACTTCGATGATCTTCTTCAAAGTTTCTTCATCGTATTGTTTCGACAACAAGGAATAGATCCATTTCGGCAGCGAGGCATTGATGTAACCTTCTTCTGATTGTTTTAATTCCGTAACTTTTCTTAGGATCGCATTGATGAAGGATCGCTCGTATTCGTTCTTGCCAAGGCTCGTGTATTCGTTGTTGATGACATAATCCTTTTCCTTGAGAAAGAAGCGTTCATACAAGGCCATGCATAAGATCAGCCGCACTTTCAAGGATGTCGAAGATCTCACCTCGTCTTCAAACTGGTATTGCAGGAATTCATAATTCCTTAAAACGCTGTTGACAAGATTTGTGATGAATCCTCTTTGTATATAAGGGACTTTTTCAAGCTCTTTGCGCATCAAAAGATTGGAATAGGATTCCTCCTTGATGCTCTTGTAAAGGATGTCCAAAGCCAGTTTTCTTTGTTCCATAATCACTCCAGATATAAAGGGTCAACATCAATTTTAACACGGGCATGTTTCCTGGTGCCAATGTAGGTGTTTAGTGCCTTGTGTGTCTCTTTTAACATATTCAGAAGATCCTTGCCCATGATCAGCAGGCGGTAATGATAGGAAGCTTTCGATTTGCGCAGTTCAAACGGCTTGTAGATCTTGAATGGAAGATCCCTGATCTGCTGATAAAAGAAGTCTGCGCAGCTTAAAGCTCTTTGATTATTGTCATCGCTCAAGACGACCTCGATGATATGTGAATACGGCGGATACGAGGTCTTGTTGCGGTAATTCATTTCGATGTTGTAGAAATAGGTATAATCCTGATTCAAAACCGCTTTGATGGCGTAATGATCGGGATTGAATGCCTGTATGAGGACTTTACCGGAATCTGCCGATCTGCCGGATCTTCCGGATGCCTGCATCAGCAAATCAAAGGTTACCTTGGCCGAATTGTAGTCCTGATGCATCAGTCCTGCATCGGCATTTAAGATACCGACCAAAGTGACATCGGGATAATCGAGGCCTTTGGAGATCATCTGCGTCCCTAATAGGATATCAGTCTCATGCTGCTCAAAACGTTTAAGGATAAGCTCATGTGCACCTTTTTTATAGGTGGAATCCCTGTCCATGCGTTCGATCCTTGCATCAGGAAAGAGCTTTTGCAGGTCTTCTTCGGCCTTCTTGGTGCCAAAACCATAGTATAAAAGCGGTTTGTGGCCGCAGACCGGACAGCGGTCAATGACTTTATAGGTCCTGCCGCACTGATGACATTTGAGTATATTTTCGTCTTTATGGTAATTCAAAGGCGTATCGCAATCCTGACACATCAGAACACTCGAACACTCCGAACACTTGACGATCGGCGAATAGCCTCGGCGGTTCAATAAAATGATCGCCTGTTTATGATTGGACAGACATTTGCCGATCTCTTCTTCCAGCGGCTTTGTGATGATGTAGGAGGAGTGGTTACGGATCTGCTTGTTGAGATCGATGATCTCGATCTTCGGGAAGGAATGATTGATCCGATCCTTTAATTCGAGAAGCTGATAATCTCCCTTCAAAGCCCTACTGTAGGAATCCAAGGATGGCGTTGCCGAAGCCAGCAGGACCTTTGCCTTATGATCGATCGCGCGTTTGATGGCGACGTTCTTGACGTGGTAACAAGGAACGGAATCCTGTTTATAGGACTGGTCATGTTCTTCATCGATGATGATGATGCCAAGGTCCGAAAACGGCAGAAAGATGGAGCTTCTTGTACCGACGACGATACGGACTTCCTTGTTTTTGACACGTTTATACTGTTCGTAGCGTTCCTGATCGGAAAGCTCGGAATGATAAAAGACGACATCGTTGAAGCGCTGTCTGACGCGATGTATCATCTGCGGCGTCAAAGAGATCTCGGGTACGAGTATCAGGACATCCTTCCCCTTTTCCAGATAATATCTTGCAAGGTGGAGATAGACTTCCGTCTTTCCCGATCCCGTCACACCGTATAACAAAGAGACCATCTTATCGGAAGAGATCAATTGTTCATAAACTTTCTTTTGATCTTCCGTGAGTGTCTGAAAGGCGCTCAGATCATAGTCTGCCGACTGATAGGATGCTTCCTTGAAATAGGAAGAGATCGCATTCATCGAAAGCAGCTTATTGATGATCGATACGGAGATCTTTCTTGCTTTGGAGGCTTCGATGCCATCGAAGAGCTGTTCATAGACTTCCTGCTGTTTCTTTGTAAAAGAGAAATCTCCTTCATATTTATGGAAGCATTCGATCATCTTTGGGCCTTTTTGCGATCTTGAAGTCTTCAAAGCCTTTGGAAGCATCGCATTGAGACAAGAGATGAATGGCGAGACCGTCGTTTTGGAAAGCCAGATGGACAGATCAAACAATTCTTTTGAGATCACCGGGCTTTCATCGGTCACATCAAGGATCATGAGCGGCTCATAGCCAAGCCGTTCTTTGATCTGATCGATCGTTTCATCGGTATAGGTACATTCGGTCACGATCGCCTGCGTTGAAGCATTATGAAAAAGGACCTTCACACGGCAGAAAACTTCGACCTCTTCATTGCTGAGATATGTGAATGGCCGGTTGACATTGAGGGATGCGTTGGTCACATAAGCTTCAAGCAGATACATACCCTAATTATAACAAAAGGGACTATCCGATAGCCCCTTCCATGTTGATCTTTAATAACTGATTGAGTTCGACCGCATACTCCATCGGCAGTTCTCTCGTGAACGGTTCGATGAAGCCTAAGATGATCATCTGTGTCGCATCTTCCTTGGACAAGCCCCTCGACATCAGATAGAACAATTGTTCTTCCGAGATCTTTGAGACAGTCGCCTCATGTTCGATCGTCGAAGTGTTGTTGGAGATGATGTTCGTCGGTATCGTATCCGAAGATGAGATGTCATCCAGGATCAAAGTATCACACTCCACTTTTGCCTTGGAATAATTGGCATTAGCTGACATCGAGACCATGCCGCGGTAATTGACCTTGCCGCCCGTCCTTGCCAGTGACTTGGAAATGATCGTTGAGGATGTGTGCGGTGCAAGATGGATCATCTTGGCGCCGGCATCCTGAATCTGTTTGAAGGATCCGACAGCGATCGAGATGCACACACCTTTCGCATTCTCACCTGCGAGAACGCAGGCCGGATACTTCATGTTGATATGTGATCCGACGTTTCCGTCGATCCATTCCATGACGCCGTTTTCTTTAACCAGCGTACGTTTTGTAACGAGGTTTAAGATATTTGCCGACCAGTTCTGTACGGTCGAATAGCGGCATTTTGCGTTCTTTTTAACGAAGATCTCAACGACTGCCGCGTGCAAAGAGTCATTGGAATATTTCGGCGCTGTACAGCCTTCCACGTAATGAAGATCTGATCCTTCTTCACAGATGATCAGTGTGCGTTCAAACTGTCCCATCTGATCGGAATTGATACGGAAGTAGGACTGTAACGGTTTTTCAAGCTTGACCCCTTTTGGTACGTAAATGAAGGAACCGCCAGACCAGACCGCCGTATTTAATGCAGCAAACTTGTTGTCGGCATAGGATACGACTTTTCCGAAATATTCCTTGAATAATTCCGGACATTTTTTCAAAGCGGTATCGGTGTCATAGAAGATGACGCCCTTGCTTTCAACTTCCTCCAGCATGTTGTGATAAACGACCTCGGATTCGTATTGGGTCGATACACCTGCCAGAAACTTCTGTTCAGACTCAGGGATCTTCAGCTTTTCAAAGGTGTTCTTGATCGTTTCCGGTACGGCATCCCAGGTCTTTTCTACACGCTCGGATGGTTTTTTGTAGTATGTGAAATCGTTGAAGTCGATCTCACTTAAGTCCGGTCCCCATTTTGGAAGCGGCATCTCCAGGAACTTGTGATAAGCCTTGAGACGCAGTTCCAGCATCCAGTCCGGTTCATGTTTTGCCGCAGAGATCTCTCTGACGACTTCTTCGGAAAGGCCTTTGCCCGTCGAAAAGATCGTGACATCCTTGTCCTTGAAATCGTATTTGTAATCGTCCTGCGAATTTAATATATCCTTATTTGTCGAATTCATTGATCAGATCCTCTATTGCCCTGATGCCGATCGTTCCGCACTTGATGCGGTTGGCCTGCTGATACAGTGTATCAAAGGCGTTCGCCTCATCAAGATCATCTTCATCAAACGGTTTGCCATCGACCATGCTGTAATACTCTTTGATGATCTTTCTTGCTTCATCAAAATCCTTGTCCGTGACAAGGTCACACATGATGTCTGTGGATGCCGTGCAGATCGTGCAGCCGATGCCATCGAATTTGACATCTTTGATCTTTCCTTCTTCTGCACGCATATAAACAGTGATGTCATCGATACAGGAATCGGATGCATTATGAACCGATCTGTATCGCTCATCGTTTACAGTCATTTTGTTGTTTGGATTGTTGTAGTGATCCAGCATGATCTCTCTTTTGATCTCTTTATCCATCATAGTATACTATCCACACATTTCTCTAAAGTCGTATCTTTGATCACTTCAATGAAGCGATCGATCTCTTGTTTCGTATTGTAAATATAGAAGGAAGCCCTGATCGTCTCGTTGACGCCGATGATCTCATGCAGCATTTTTGCACAATGGTTGCCCGTTCTGACGGCGATCCCTTGTTTGTTGAAATAGGAGGCTGCATCTTGCGCAAAGATGCCCTTCATGTTAAACGTAACGATCCCGGCTTTTGAACCATGATTGTAGACTTCCACCGTGTCAAGCTCATCAAGTCTGGAAATGAAGTAATCGGATAATTCAGTTCCATAAGCTTCCACTTCGTCCATGCCGATAGATGAAAGGTATCGGATCGCCTGATCCATGCCAAGCACGCCTTCGATGTTTGGCGTTCCGGCTTCAAATTTTTCCGGCGTTTCCTTTAAGATCAAAGAACAGTCCGGGTAGAATCTGGCGTTGGATCCGCCGCCGTAGAAGATCGGATCCATCTGATCGAGCAGTTCGTATTTGCCATACAGCACGCCGATACCCGAAGGTCCCAGCATCTTGTGCGATGAGAATGAAAGGAAATCGATATCGAGATCCTGTACATCCACTTTGATGTGCGGGACTGCCTGTGCGCCATCGACAGCGATATAAGCGCCATGTTCATGAGCGATCCTGGCAATTTCTTTCATCGGATAGATGTAGCCAAGGACATTGGAAACATGCGGCAAGGCAACGATCTTAACGTTCTTTCCTTCAAAACATTTCTCGTATGCATCTAAATCAAACTTACCGTTAGAAGGAAAAGGCACATATTCGATCTTTGCGCCGGAACGTTCTGCTGCCTTGAACCAAGGCAGGATGTCCGATGCATGTTCGACCATGGACGTCAGGATGACATCGCCGGGCTTTAAAAACTTGTTTCCGAAGTTTATGGCGACGGTATTCAATGAAGAAGTTGCGCCATAGGTGTATACGATCTCTTCCTTGCGCTTTGCGCCAATGAAGGATGCGATCTGTTTTCTTGTGTCATCGTAAAGCTTTGACACTTCAAAGGAGATATCGTAATCTCCTCTGTGGATATTGGAATTGGTATATTCGTAATAATGCAGGACTTCATCGATGACGCACTGCGGCTTGAATGAGGTTGCAGCCGAATCAAAATAGATGAGATTTGGATTGTTGCGTATCATCGGAAAGTCATATCTGATCTTTTCTACATCGAACATATTTGATCCACCTTGTTTATTGCTTTTTCCTGAATCATCCTTCCATCTTCAAAGGCGTCGTAGTAATTGTCATTTGGCATCAGATAAGATTTTAAGATCAGATTGAGTGATTCCTTCTTATCCAGACCTCTTGAATTCATATAGAACATGATCTCTTCATCGATCGTGCCGCTTGCCAGTGAGTGGGATGCCTCGACATCATTCTCATCGATATTCAAAACCGGAAGCACTCTTGCCCGTTTTGGCGAATCGATGGTCAGACAGTGCGTTGACTGATGACACTTGGAACGCTTGGCACCCTTGATGATGGTACCGATGCAGTCCATGGAAAAATCTGCCTGATCCAGACAGACGATGTTGTTATAGATATCGATCGTTGAATCGCTTCCGTTATTGTAAAGATCGTAGATGACCTGCTTGTTTCCGGTTCCTAAGTAAGTGGAATTGACGGAAAGTTCACTGCCTTTTCCGACATAGACTTTGGAATCCTGTTTCAGATCATAGCGTTCGAGCTGCAGGTAATTGATCTTTACAAAGGCGTTTTCGATCGTTCCGCAGTCATTCAAAACCAGATCGGAATCCTGGTCATTGAAGATCAGGATATTGTATTCGCCATCTTTGAGCTCATAGCGAAGATTGATCTCCTTGTTCTTCAGTATGATGGTCATCGAAGAATCAATGCGGACTTCTTTTTCATCCTGAATGATCAGACTAGGCATTTTTACCTCGCGGATTTCTGGCACAGGTGCCAAGAGAATAGACTAACGGACGGCTTTCCTTGACCGGCTGAATCTTAAGTTCATCATAGAGCCAGTCATAGCCATCGGAATCGATCTTGTAAACGAGTTCATCATCACCTTCGACGACGATCCTTCCATCGACGATGACATGGGAATGCGTCGGCTTGATCATAGTGAAGAAACGCTCATAGTGAGATACGATCATCAATCCCAGGTCTGTCTGATCCTTGAGTTCATGGATCGCATCGGAGACTAATTTGATCGCATCGACATCAAGACCCGAATCGATCTCATCGAGCATTGCAATATCCGGCTTCAGCATCATCATCTGCAGGATCTCGTTTCTCTTCTTTTCACCGCCGGAGAAACCGTCGTTGACGAAACGATGTGCGAGGTCTTCCTTCATCTTCAGCTTCGAGATATTGGATTCCATCGCCTTGATAAATTTAAATAAGGAAATGTTCTTTTCTAGTCTTGCGTTGATCGCAGCTCTTAAAAAGTCCGAATTTGTGACACCGGCGATCTCTTTCGGGTACTGCATCGCCAGGAAAAGACCCTTCTTGCTTCTTTCATCAACGGACATCGCAAGCACGTCTTCCCCATCAAATAAGATCGAACCTTTGGTGACCGTATAAGCCGGATGACCCATGATCGTCTGCAAAAGCGTCGATTTGCCATTGCCGTTTGGACCCATGATCGCATGGATCTCTCCCGTATTGATCGAAAGGTCGATGCCTTTCAGTATTTCTTTTTCGCCTGCACTTACATGCAGATCTTTGATCTCTAATGTTTTCATATTTACCACCAAAAAGAATTATAACACCTCCAAATATATAAAGCTCTTTTATTATTCACCTGATTCATTGTGAATTTTACCTGAACTTTGACACTTCAAATTGTATTCAAATGTGCAAACGTTTATAATATATAACGTTTGGAGGTTTTTTTATGGACAAAAAGGAACTATTTAAAAAATATTGGTTCATAGGCGTCGTTGCTATCGCCCTGCTCATTTTTGTCGGGATATATGCAGCTGATGCGTATAAAAATAGAGAGATCGTAGTCAATAACAAACAAACAGACGGCAAATACGTCGCATACTCGCTCGATGGTGAAGACGTATACGCCGATGACCTCTACGCTTCTCTTTATGAATCAAGCGGATTATCGCAAGCTGTCGTTGCTTTCGAAAGAGCGATCTTCAATGAAGGCTATGAAACGACCGATGAAATGAAGACCAATGCATCCAATTCGGCTGCCAGCATCCTCTCCCGTTATTCGGAAGACTATGTGCTCGAATCACTCAAGGCTATGGGCTATACCAACGGTATCGATGATCTCAACCAGTATTACATCGATGCACAAAAGCAGGAAAAGCTGATCAAGGATTATGTTTCCGCGAATACGGATACTTACCTGAAAGATTCGATCGGAACCAACGGCAGACTGATCTATCACATCTTAGTCATGTGTGATACGACTCCGGTCACTGATGAAAACGACAATGTCATCGGCTATGAAGCAAATCCGACGGATGAGCAGAAAGAAAAGCTTGCGCAGATCCAGGAAGCTCTTGCAGATGAAAACAACACATTCGAATATGTCGCTTACATGTATTCCGATGATTCTTCAAAATCCAACGGCGGTTATATCGGCGTCATCAATGAAGAAAACAAAGGAAACTACGATATGGTCTTCGCCAATACTTCTCTGCAGCTGAATGAAGGTGAAGTTTCCGAACCGATCGTATCCCAGTTCGGTTATCACATCATCAAGAATGCCGCCACAACAAATGAATCATTCCTGAATGACTATTACTTCTTATCAAGCTTGGAGAGCACTTACCCTAACATGGCGATCAAGGCCATCATGGAAAAAGGCAAGGAACTCGGTTTCGAGATCAAGAATGAAGATCTGAAAGCAAAGATCGAAGCACAGCTGGAGGAAGAAGAATAATATGAAGAAAATTATCGTTATCTTATTTGCATTATTCCTGCTGGCAGGCTGCTCTAACGAAAATCACTACTCTTACTTATCCGATGGTGATGAAGTCCTCTTCAGCGGACCGAACATGACCTACACGAAAAATGACCTCTACAAGTCAATGAAAGTCTCCGGTTCCGACAAGATCGCCAGCGATATCATCGACAAGATCGCTTTGAAACTTGACAGTGTCGATATCGAAGCTATCAACAAGGAAGCTGATGAGCTGATCGAAACATATACCTCTTTAGGTTATGATTCCTACATCATCGCATCCTATGGTTCCATGGAAGCTTATCGCAAATCCTATGTTTCAACACTTCTTCTCTCTGAGCTTTCCAAAGCTTATGTCAACGAGAACTTTGAAACTTTGACCGCTGACAAAAAGCCGGTCAAGATGCAGCTTGCGACATTCGCTACGCAGGAAGATGCAGAAAAATGTCTCAGTGATGTCAGCAGCGGTTCGACATTCGATATGGCTGCGGTAAACAACAATTCGACCAACACCCCTGCTTCGGCAGTTTATACCGATGATGATACAACTCTGGCTTATGAAGTTAAGGATTACCTCAATTCCACAGACAAATTAGGTCTTTCCTCGATCATCGTCAATATCGCAACTTCAACGGATGCGAATGGCAACCCGACAGAAACAAAGACATATTATGTCCTCAACGTCGAATCCAGAGATGTTGAAAGCTTCAGAGACGAACTCGTTTCCCTGCTTGCTACGCAGGTCTCATCTGACGATGTCAGAAATCATTACCTTTCAAGCCATGATATCCAGTTCTTTGATCAGGACTTATACGAGATCATGACTTCCGCATTCGAGGTGCTTGGTTAATATGTGCATCTTCTGTTCGATCATTGAAGGAAACATTCCTTCCAAGAAAGTCTATGAAGATGATGAAACATTAGCGATCCTCGATATATCGCAGACGACCAAGGGTCATACCCTGGTCATGCCGAAGAAGCATTACGACAATTTCCTTGCAATGCCTTCCAAGGAATTCGGAAAGCTCATGGAAAAAACAAAGGATATCGCAGCCAAGGTCACCAGAAATCTTGATGCCAAAGGATGCAATATCCTGATCAATACGAATGAAGTAGCCGGACAAAGCGTCATGCATACGCATGTGCACATCATCCCTCGCTACGATGAAACAGATACGGTAAGCTTCTCCTTCACAGAGAACAAGCTGGATCTTGATGAAGTATTAAGACAAATAAACCAGGACTAAGTCCTGGTTTTCTCATGGTCTGATCTGTATCCTTTCGATCGATACAGGTCTTTTTGTTTTCTCATCGATATCGATGATCACCCCGCAGAATACGGCAGGTCCTTCGGCGATCGTGTAGCGTGTGGCCTGCTTTTTAATCTGCGAACAGATCGTCTCATCGACATCCCTGCCGATGATCGAATCATAAGCACCGCACATGCCTACATCCGATATGAAGGCACAGCTGTTGATGATGTCTTCATCCGCAGTCTGCACATGCGTATGCGTTCCGACGACCACTTTTGCATAATCGCAGAAGTATTCGACAAACAGCCTCTTCTCCGCTGTCGTTTCGGCATGCAGATCGACGAACCAGAAGTCCGGTTCATATTGTTTTGATGCTTCTACGACATCAATAAAGGCCTCTACAGCGTTGCTGGAAGCTTCGCCGATCAAAACATTGCCCAGTACGTTTGTAAGCACAAATGAAACAGAATCAGTCCTGATAAGCTTATAGAAGTTATCAGTAGTACGCTTTATATGGTTGTATGGAACGACGAGCTTATCCATTTCTTCCATATGCTCATTGATCTCGGCTTTGGAATAGGTGTGATTGCCCATCGTGATGTAATCGACACCCGCCGCCAGCAATTGCTTATAGATCTTATAGGTGATGCCTTTTCCATGTGCGGAATTTTCACCGTTTGCGATCGTCAGATCGATCTTATACTGCTCTTTCAGAGAATATAAAAGCGAAGAG
>DESX01000038.1:3811-6775 GCA_002362065.1 Solobacterium sp. UBA3303 | reverse complement strand
CAACCTATTTCATGAACATAGCGTTTTTTAAAGTAAATCCTTTGATTTGAGATAGTAGATCAGAGCCGCTTCATCTCTTCTTTGAACGATCTCATCCACTTTTGACGTATAGACTTTAAGTCTTTTTAATGCATCTTTCGGATCGAGCCAGACGATCTCCTTGATCAGGATCTCTTCGGCTTCCGTGCGATGCATTTTCTTTTTATTCGTCGTATCGAGTTTTACATGCACGAAGGTCGACAAGGTGATGCGATGGATCAGATTGTAGGCATCAAGGATGCAGCCAACCAGTTCATATTCTTTGATCGAATAGCCCATCTCTTCTTCGATCTCCCGTTCAAGTGCATCAAGCACCCCTTCATTTTCTTCGATGCCTCCGCCACAGGTCTCTAAATGATCCCTTGGTCCAAAGAGATCTTCGCCCTGTATATGCAGGAAACCAAACTTTCCTTCTTCGTTTTCTGCCAGAGCTCTTGCGGTCTGTCTGATATGATCGTAGCCTTCATAAGGATACAAGTCATCCTTGATTCGGGCAATGATCGGAAAATCCGTCTGTATCTTTATTCTTTCAAGATCGATGTCCATATTCCTCCTAAGAAAAAACAGGTAAACACCTGTTTATTCAAGACCGATCAGGTAGGAGTAGACCGGCTGACCGCCGTCTATGATCTCACATTCCAGATCAGAGTTTTCGTTGATGTAGGATTCGATCTCAGCGACTTCCTTATCGTCCTTGTCATCGCCGACGATCACCGTGATCAGTTCCTTTTCGTCATTTGTAAAGAGCTTGTCCAGCAAAGTAAAGACGACCTGTTTGCGGTCTTTGCCGGATGTGATGATGCCCTTGTTGGCGATCGCGATATAATCACCTTCCTTGACTTCAACACCTTCAAAGACAGTATCCTTGATCGCATAAGTTACAGAAGATGCATCGACGTTGTCGATGACATCGCCAAGATCGGCAAGGATCTCATCGATCTCACCCTGCTTGTTGAACATGCCGACAGCCGACAGACCGGCCTGTACCGACTTGGTCTCCATGACATAGATGTTCCTGTCGGACAAGACAGATTGTGTCTGCTTGGCCGCAAGGATGATATTCGAGTTGTTCGGGAAGATGAAGATGTTTTCGCAATTGTCGAGCTCTTCAATGACCTTGACGAAATCTTCCGTGGAAGGATTCATTGTCTGGCCGCCGGATACGACAACATCCGCACCTAAGTCATAGAACAGTTTTGTGACGCCCTCACCTGCTGCGACTGCAACGATACCGTATTTCTGAGGAGCCTTGGCTGGCTTTTCTTCCTTGACTTCCTTCTTCTTAGGTTCGGTATTGGCATTGGCGATGATCGTGGAATGCTGTTCCTGCATGTTTTCGATCTTCAGCTTGATGAATTCACCATATCTCTGACCAATGTTCAAAGCATCGCCCGGATGCAGTGTATGGACATGGACTTTGACGAGGTCCTCATCTCTGACGACGACTAAGGATTCGCCACCCATATCATTGAGCTTCTTCTTTAAGATCTTCTCATCGAAGCGATCGATGTAGTTTTCATTGAGACGGATAATGAACTCGGTGCAATATCCGAATTCTTCATTTTCCAGCATCAGAGCCGGATTGATGGCTTCTGCTTCTTCCTTCTTTTCAATGAAGTCGATCGGATTGCCGTCGATATAGGCTTTAAAACCTTCTAAGATCTTTAATAGACCGGCACCGCCGGAGTCAACGACACCGACTTCCTTTAAGACCGGCAGGTATTCCGGTGTCCTCTCAAGGGATTCGGCAGAATACTGGACCAGTTTTGCGAAGTATGTATCCAGATCGAATGGTTCCGTTTCAAAATCGTGGTTGGCATACCAGGATGCTTCACGGATGACGGTCAGGATCGTACCTTCGACCGGTTTCAAGATCGCCTTGTAGGCAACACGTGCGCCGTTTTCAAAAGCCTGCGATACATCAGCCGTTTCGATCTCCGCTTTACCTTCGATGTGCTGGTAAAAGCCACGGAAGATCTGCGATGTGATGACACCCGAGTTTCCTCTTGCGCCCATCAAAAGACCTCTGGAAAAAGCCTTGGCGACATCGGAGATGGAATCGGACGTGCATTTCATTGCTTCCTGATAACCATTGGAGAATGTCATCGACATATTCGTGCCGGTATCTCCATCCGGAACCGGGAAGACGTTTAACGTATTGATCTCAGCTGCATGATTCTCCAGGTTTGCACAGCCTGAACGGATCATGGCTTTGAATTGTTCGGTATTGATCTTATTCATTGACCTGTATCCCTTCGATATGGACGTTCACGCAATCCACATCCATGTTGAGTGATTTCTCTAATGCGTATTTGACTCTCTCCTGAAGCTGCGCGACGACCTCAGAAATTTTGACGCCATAAGAGATGACGACATATACATCTATCTTGATACCTGCTTTGTCATTTTTGACAACGATACCTTTGGAATAGTTTTCTTTTTTCAAAAGAGCGGAATATCCATCTGCCAGATAATTCTTAGAGATCATGCCGACGACACCGTAGCATTCATTGACTGTCGTGCCGGCTAACGATGCGATCGCACCATCGGAGATCCTGATCTGTCCTAAACTCGTTTTTCTATTAATAGGCATTTTGATTCCTCCAGTTAACTACTACATTATAGCAAATACAAGATTTGATTTAAATCGTTTTAAATAGCCCCAGATTATATTTAAAATAAGCTTTTTTATGGTAAAATAGATTGCGTCAAAAAAGACTTGAAAAGGAGAAAGAATGAGCAAGAAATACGTTTATATGTTTGCTGAAGGCAATGCAAACATGCGTGAACTCCTTGGTGGTAAAGGTGCCAACCTGGCAGAAATGGCCAGCTTAGGCTTACCAGTACCTTATGGTTTCACCATCACGACTGAAGCATGCAACGCTTACTATGATGATGGCAAGAAGATCAACAAGGACATTATGT
>DESX01000038.1:2039-3760 GCA_002362065.1 Solobacterium sp. UBA3303 | reverse complement strand
GTAAGATCCGGTGCTCGTGCAAGTATGCCTGGCATGATGGATACGATCCTCAACCTCGGTATCAATGATGAAGTTGCTGAGACGATCGCAAAGAAGACAAATAACGAAAGATTTGCCTACGATTCCTACCGTCGTTTTATCCAGATGTTCTCTGATGTCGTTATGGAACTCTCCAAGAAGAGATTCGAAGAGATCATCGATGAGATCAAAGAAGCGAAAGGTGTCAAGCTCGATACTGAACTCGATGCCAACGATATGAAGGAACTCGTCAAGAGATTCAAGGCTTTCTACAAGAAGGAACTCAAGGAAGACTTCCCGCAGGACACGAACGTTCAGCTTGAAAGAGCGATCGAAGCTGTCTTCCGTTCATGGAACAACCCGAGAGCGATCTTCTATCGTAAAGAAAATGATATCCCTTCTTCCTGGGGCACAGCTGTCAACGTACAGATGATGGTCTTCGGCAACATGGGCGATGACTGTGGTACTGGTGTTGCATTCACCAGAAACCCTGCAACCGGTGAAAAGAAGCTCTTCGGTGAATTCTTAATGAATGCACAGGGCGAAGACGTCGTTGCCGGTGTCAGAACACCACAGACGATCGACCAGTTAAAGAAGGTCATGCCTGGTGCTTACAAGGATTTCGTCAACATCTGCAATATCCTGGAAAATCACTACCATGATATGCAGGATATGGAATTCACGATCCAGGAAAAGAAACTCTTCATGTTACAGACACGTAACGGCAAGAGAACTGCTACTGCTGCCTTAAAGATCGCCTGCGACATGGTCAAGGAAGGCAAAGTCTCCATTGATCAGGCTCTCATGATGGTCGAACCTAAGCAGCTCGATGCATTGCTCCATCCGCAGTTTGAT
Source organism: Solobacterium sp. UBA3303 (assembly GCA_002362065.1). Lineage (GTDB taxonomy): Bacteria > Bacillota_I > Bacilli_A > Erysipelotrichales > Erysipelotrichaceae > Colivicinus. Next base: position 2,887 of record DESX01000038.1, on the reverse strand, counting down.
GCAGATGCACTCAAGAAAGCAAAACCGATCGCAACTGCCCTTCCGGCATCTCCTGGTGCAGCATGCGGTCAGATCGTCTTCTCAGCTGAAGATGCGATCAGAGAACACAAGAACGGCAAGAAAGTCGTCTTAGTCAGACTCGAGACTTCTCCGGAAGATATCGAAGGTATGGCTGCCGCTGAAGGCGTCTTAACGGTACGTGGCGGTATGACTTCCCATGCAGCCGTTGTTGCAAGAGGCATGGGTGAATGCTGTGTCTCCGGCTGTGGCGACATCAAGATCGACTACGCGAAGAAACAGTTCACTTTGAATGATAAAGTCTATAAGGAATTCGACTGGCTCTCACTCGATGGTTCTACAGGAAACATCTATGGCGAAGCTATTCCGACGGTTCCGGCTTCCATCTCCGGTGACTTCAAGAAGTTCATGAAGTGGGCAGATGAGAGAAGAAGACTCAAGATCAGAACAAATGCCGATACACCAAAGGATGCAGCTCAGGCTGTCGCATTCGGTGCTGAAGGTATCGGTCTTGTCAGAACAGAACATATGTTCTTCCAGGAAGACAAGATCAAAGCGATCCGTGAAATGATCGTTTCTCAGACAACTGAACAGAGAAAAGCTGCTCTTGAAAAAGTCCTTCCGTTACAGCAGAAAGACTTCGAAGGCATCTATGAAGCAATGCAGGGCATGCCGGTAACGATCCGTTACTTAGATCCGCCTCTTCATGAATTCGTTCCGCAGGATGAAAAACAGCAGAAGGAACTCGCAAAAGAAATGGGCATGACTCTCAAGCAGTTAAAGGCTGTTTGCGATGGCTTGCATGAATTCAACCCGATGATGGGTCACAG
>DESX01000038.1:0-1996 GCA_002362065.1 Solobacterium sp. UBA3303 | reverse complement strand
ATGATGGGTCACAGAGGCTGCCGTTTAGCAGTTACTTACCCTGAGATCGCTGAAATGCAGACAAAGGCAGTTATCCGTGCTGCAATTGCTACAAACAAGAAACATCCGAAGTGGAATGTCGTTCCTGAGATCATGATCCCGCTTGTTGGCGATAAAGCTGAGCTCAAGTATGTCAAGGACATCGTTGTCAGGACTGCTGATGAAGAGATCAAGAAACACAAGGCAAAACTCGACTACCATGTCGGTACGATGATCGAAATCCCGCGTGCAGCTCTGCTCGCTGATGAGATCGCTGAAGAAGCAGAATTCTTCTCCTTCGGTACGAATGACCTGACTCAGATGACATTCGGCTTCTCAAGAGACGATGCAGGCAAGTTCCTAGCTTCTTACTATGATGCCAAGATCTACGAACAGGATCCGTTCGCAAGACTTGACCAGCACGGTGTCGGCAAACTCGTCGAAATGGCTGCTACACTTGGCAGAAAGACTCGTCCGGATATCAAGCTCGGTATCTGCGGTGAACACGGCGGTGACCCTGCTTCCATCGAATTCTGCGATAAGGTCGGTCTGACATATGTATCTTGCTCACCATATAGAGTACCTATCGCTCGTTTAGCTGCTGCACAGGCTGCCATCAAGAACGGCTATGTTGCTGAACCAGCTAAAAAACCAGCTAAGAAAGCTGCCAAGAAACCGGCTGCCAAAAAAGCTGCAAAGAACAAATAATCTTCAATAAAACATATGAAAGCCCGGAGCGATCCGGGCTTTTGCTATACTTTGAACTGTTTATCGAGTTTTTCTTTCAGATACTTCTTTGTTTCCGCATCACAGAATGCCGCATCCAGGGAATCGTAGGTACTCTTGATCAAAGTTTCCTCACTGACCCCGATCATCTTCAGCAGATGATGTTCGTTTGGCGTATCCGTCCTTGCAAAGATCATGTTGTCGGTATTGATCGTGACTTTCAGACCCTCTTTGATCATGCGTCTGACCGGATGGCCTGCATAGTTTCGATCAAGCTTGACGTTTGAGGACACACAGACTTCCAAAGGGATATTGGCTTTCCTCAAGGCATCGATGTATCTTTGATCCTGAACGCAGTTGACACCATGTCCGATCCTGTCTGGTTTCATCGACAAGGCATCGAGTATGTGTTCTCCCATGCCCATCTCACCGGCATGCATCGTAAACGGCATCCCCTTTTCTTTGACGATCTTCATCAATGGCGCATATTCAAGATAATCACAATTGTTTTCAAAACCCGCCAGATCCAGTCCCACCAGACCTTTGCCGAACATTTCATAAGAAGCTTCGATCGTTTCGAGGTTTTCTTTTTCGTTAAAAGCAGCGGAATCACCCTTATGCATCAGACAGTTGATGATACCGATCTTGATATCGAAATCCTCCATTGCTTTGTTTGCCCCATCAATGACGGCCTTTAAGGCATCAAGCTGGCTTAAGCCAAGCTTGCAATGCTGCTGTGAGGCAAAACGGATCTCCACATAGATGAGACCCAGATCATATAATCTCTTACAAAGATCGTAGGTCGCATCAAAGAGATCTTCATAGGTCTGCAGCACATCGCATACGATCTCAAACTTTCTGAAATTCTCTGCGGAATGTGCCTTGTTGTGGGCATAGAGGATATTATAGAACTCTTCAAAGCTCATATCCTTGTCGATCGTATTGCGAAGCAAAGATCTTTCGTATGCCCAGTAAATATTCAAAGAACCATCCAGATGCAAATGCAGGTCGATCTTAGCTGTATTCATCATTTCACCCCGTATAAAGTCTTGTATTTTTCTTTGAGATAGTCGATATAGTAATGCGGATCAAATGCCTCACCTGTCGCCTTTTTGACGATGGTTTCAAAGTCGTATAAGGCACCATAGTGCTGTACATTCTTCTTCAGATAATCCGTGATCTTCTTGAACTGTTTCTTTTCAAGCAATGCATCAACATCCAGGTCCTCTCTCATCTTATGGAAGAGCTGTGC
>DESX01000021.1 GCA_002362065.1 Solobacterium sp. UBA3303 | reverse complement strand
TTTTCAAATGAAATATTCAGAAAGTGCCGATTCGATCGTTGATGCGAAGATCAGTGACAAGATCGAAGGCTTGAATAATAATGATAAGATCGCAGAGCAGTGGTATTTAAGAAGCTGCGGCATACAGGAAGCCTGGGAGTATCAGCTGGAGAATGATCTTCCTGTGGCAGGTGAAGGTATGGTCGTCGCTGTTATTGATACCGGTGTGGATTATACACATGAGGATCTGTATTCCAGCATGTGGATCAACCGCAATGAGATCCCGGATAATGGCATTGATGATGATGAAAACGGATATATCGATGACTATTATGGCGCCGACATCGTCAATGGCTCGGGAAGCGGCAAGGATGACCATGGCCATGGCACACATGTTGCCGGTATCGTTGCCGGGGCAAACAACAATACGGGTATCGTCGGTGTAGCTTATAATTCGAAGATCATGACGGTCAAGGCGGGCACGGCTGCCGGACTTTTTTCGCAAAGCGATATCGCCAAGGCGATCATCTATGCGCATAACAATGGGGCAGATGTTTTGAATATGTCTTTTGGCGGTCTTGCCAGCACGATCGCTGTACAGGATGCTTTGGAGTTTGCTTATACCAATTGTGTGCTGGTCGCTTCGGCAGGCAATGACAAGCGGATCAATGAGCAGATCATTGGCGGATCTACTCCGCTTCCGATCTATCCGGCAGCTTTCACTTATGTTTTAGGCGTCATGGCGGTGGATGAAAACGGAAAGGAGACCGAATTTACGAACTATGATGGTGTTGAAGGCTCCAAGGTAGAGTATGAAGTCTATGCACCAGGGGAATCCATCCTTTCGGCGATCCCGGATAACCGCTATGCAGTCTGGTCAGGGACATCGATGGCTGCGCCGATCGTTTCGGCAATGGCAGCTATGACAAGGTCAGTATTTTCCGATCGCAGTATGTATCCGACCAAATACATCTATGGACAGCTTTCTTCTACAGGAGATGTGAAGGCCGAGTGTTATGATGCGGATCTGCATTCTCTGCTCCACAATAAACCATATATCGCCAATATGTATAATGCTTTGACGAAGTCTCCGACACCGGATATCCACCTTTTGGATTATCGGATCTTTGATAATGCGCAGTTGAGTGAAAAGAACAATGGCGATGGAACGATCGATTCCGGAGAGATCATTGAACTTGGCTTTGAAATATGGAACCGCTGGGGCATGGTGAAAGATGCGACCGTTACCATCGATTCGTATTCAGCGGCAGGTCTTGCCAATCCGTATGTACAGTTCTCAGATTCTTTGAATGGCAATTATGGTGATGTGGCTTCAATGAATTACGGAGAGATCGGAACCTATTCTTCCAAGGATGCCGGAAAGATCTATGAAGATGATGTTTGGACTAACTGGAAGGCTCCGTTCTATCTGAAGATCGCAGACAACTGCCCGAATGATATGATCTTCTATGTCAATGTTGCGGTGACTGGCAAAAATGCCCTGGATGAAGAAGACCAGACGGTATATGAGGCTAAAAATATACAGCCGATACCTTTCGCTGTTCGAAATGGTGTCGTTCTTCCGATGATGATCGAAGAAGACATGACACTGACTGCCGATAATTACTACATCTTAAGCAATGCGGTATACGTGAAAAGCGGTGTTACGGTCAACGTGGAACCGGGTACCCAGATACAGTTTTGGTCCAATGATCCGAATGATGCCTATGCAGAGACAAGCATCGTCTATCTGAGATCTGATGGTGTCATCAATTTCAATGGTACGAAGGATGAACATATCTCCATCTTCCCAAGTGAACTGATGGATGCCTACAGAGTTGAGATCTATGGCAATGTACATTTCAGATACTGTGATATCACTAATCCATACATTCGGAATGCATCTTATGAGGAACTTGATGACAGTTTTGAAAACTGCCGTTTTGATCAGAACTATAAAGGATCCTTATTATTCAGAGAATTCAGAGATAATGAAGTCTGGATCAATCAGTGTTCACCAACGATCACCACGGATGCTTTGGTGAATAAGTGCTGTTTCTATAAGCTCGGCGGCAATCGTATGGTGGATCTTACCGGCAGTTTTGATACCTGCAGTTTCATCGATACCAATATTCAGGCCAGGGTATACGATAATGGGACCAGCTTTGTGAACTGTCTTTTCTATGGCAATAACGTCAACTATAACGAAGGAAATGATGCGCCAGCCGATATCACCATCATCAAGGGCTCCAGAGTACCGGCGATCGTTGACAAAGTCGTGAAATATGAAGAAAACGGCAATACATACGCTGTAGTCGCACTTCCGATTCCGACATATGAAAACAAAGCTTATGATTTTGAAATACTGGATGAATTATTGGAAACCTTTGGCGGCAAGGTGCTTTCCTTTGAAACGCAGGACGAGTATGAATTCATCAAGAAGAATTTCTTTGACAACAATTCGGAGTTTATGACTTACCAGTATATCGATGTGGATGAAAACGGTACAGCCAGGGATATAAATGGAAAAACAGTCACTTTAAAGACAGTGCTTTCCAAGGGACGCTATCTGACCTGCAGTAATTCCACCAAAACAGCCGTCAATGATCCGTCATTTATCAATGCGGATTTCTCCAATTACAGATCAAATGATACGGGGATCGACGGACTGGGCACTTTCTATCTGTGCAATGTGATCGCTGAGATCCCTGGTGATATCTATATTTCCGATATCGGTTTAAGAGAAGACACGGCGCAGATCGATATGGACTCTGTTTATCAGATCTCTTCTTCGCCATATCCTTACAACGGCAAAAAGCTGATCTATGAAACAAAGGCAGACAATTACAACGTCTTGTTCGATGGCGAAGAATATGGAAGATGGAATATCGTTGAAGATAGTGGACGATACTCTCTTTGCAACGCCCACAATGGAACGTCTTTGTATCTTTCCTATGATGAGGGTTTTGTCATAGGTGATGAAAAGACAAAGAGCGGTTTTGCCTTCTATAAGGAAAACGGGGAAAAGTATGATGACATCAAACAGATCAAAGATGGTGATTCAGTCATCCTTTATGATGTTTCAAATGGCGCTTGTCTGACCAGTGAATACGATGGATTTAAAGGCGCGGCTGCTTTGATCGATCTAAGCAGCGATAAGCTGATTACAGACCGTACAGATCTTGTCTGGACGATGCGGATCAATCCGGATTCAAGCTACAGCTTTGTAAGAGGAGATAAGATCTTAAGCGCAGTGAAGATCGTCGAAGTAAATGAAGATGGTCTGATCATGCCTCTTCATACCGGCTCATCGAATGTCTATGTCTATGCCGATGATAAGGGTGTCTACAGCAATTTCAATGTTATGATCCGGGATGCAGTCGCTTTGAAAAATATCACACTTGACATCAGCAAAGACAGGCTGAATGTGGGCGATGTGATCAAGGCAAATGTTTCCCTGCTTCCGGAGGATACGACACAGCGTTCCTATCATTTTGAATCCAGCAATGAAAACGTATTGACTATTACCCCGCTTGGAAAGATCACCGCGGTCTCGCCGGGCAGCGCAAGGATCTCGGTCATTTCCGATAAGGATGCGTCCATTTCTGCATCTGCAGATATCACGGTCATTTCCAGGGCAAGTGATCTGGACTTTGCGGAAAGCATCTATTCAACAAGCCTTACGGCGGATGACAGACATGATTTTTATCCGATCGTTTCACCATCGGATTGCACAGAGAAGCTCTTCTGGCAATCATCCAATCCGGAAGTTGCCTATGTTGATGAAAATGGCGATCTGATCAAACTGAAGAACGGAACTGCCAGGCTCAGAGTCACGACCGAGATGACAGGTCTGTCTGATGAACTGCTGGTGAATATCACGGATTATCGCCCGGATTCCAAGATCATCAAGATAAAATCCCTCAATTATATGGGAAAGAATTATGAACTTGCCTTATTTGACAATGGCGAGCTCTGGGTATGGGGCGGTGGTGTGATCAAATCACCGCAGAAATTAAGGACCAGCTACTTTATCACGGACTTCACAGTACAGGGTGCTTTATATATCGTTGATGAAAACGGAGTTCTTTACAGATCCAATGATGATCTGATGTATATTCTCAATAAAGAAGAACCTCTGTTTGAACACTTCTTTGATGATGTTTTGAAGGTCGAAACGACAATGTCAAGTACGATCGGCAATCCGATGTGTCTGATAAGGACCGACGGTACCGTCTGGTTCTGGGCTGGTGATAATACCTATGGTATTTATGGAAACGGCAGCTATACCGCTTCACAAACGCCTGTACAGACGGATATCGACAGCGTCAAAGACGTAAGATTGAGCAGCAGTTTCTTTGCCTACTTCTTAAAAGAAAATGGGGATGTCTATTTTACCGGCGGTGTCGATAAGAAGCGCAACGAGCCTGTAAAGATCGCAGAAGGCATCGAAGCGTTTGAATCCAACCTCACGACATATGCCTTCCAGTATGCGTCTTCGGCAGACACAATCTATCGCTTCAACAGTGACAATGTTGAAGATATGAATATGCCGGTCAAGGGTTCCTACAGATGCTTTGCCGATCCGTATGCACAATATTACTGCGTGGAAGACGGCAAGCTTTATGTAAGAACGGATGGCTATGTGGAAAGCGGCGCGATCGGTCTTGGTGACATCAAGGATACTGCAGGCGAATTTGTCAGAGTAAAAGGCCTTGAAAACGTTGACCGTGTCTTCTCCAATGGCTCGACGACGTATATACAGCTGACGGACGGCACGATCTATGGCTGTGGTTTGAATAATTATGGCGAGCTGGCAGATTTCGGCAATGAGACGAGCTTCGTTCCTAAGAAGATATATTTCGGCCTGCAGAAGAACTCGGATAAACTCGTTCTGGAATCCGACAATATGAAGAAAGGCGTTGTAGAGGGCGTATCAGCGGATGAGGTGTCTTATATCGATGAAGATTATCTGATCCTGGATTTCAACGAAGCGGTCTATAAAGGTACAAACTATACCAATATGACTATGAGTGATGCTTCAGGAAAACAGATCTCTTTGGACAGACAGATCATTCTTGACAAACTTTATATAAGAAAGGTCGGCGGTTTTGAAGAAGGCGTTGCATATACGCTGAGTATCCCATACAATTCGATCTCAACGCTGTTTACCGATTCCAATACGCAGGATCTGGTTTATGGCCCATTCTACTATGTAAAGGGCGAGTCTCAGCAGACCACTGATCCGCAAACGCCAGAGCCTGAACAGGAAGAAACAGTTATCGATGAGCGGCCGATCCCGACTTACATCAATGAAGAGGTGACACGTTTCTACTGGACGAAAGACATGATTGCCGAAAAGACCGACTGGTATGAGCGACATGTGCCATACAGCGCCTTCAATTCCAACGCGATCATCAACCGTCTGAATGAAGATGATCCGCAAATGTCATGGCTGAGGATCAGGGGCTACAATTATGAATCTTATCAGGAACAGTCGATCTCCAATAACTACTGGGGAACGACGAATGATCTGCTAGTTGGCAAACAGATCCTCGACTTTGAAGATTACTCTGTCTTATTGAATCTGAATCATGATCCGATCATGGAAAAACCTGCTGAGAGCATTTGGCCGTTTGTCACGGACGCAGGTGTATTGAATGCACAGGGAGAGAAAGTGAATGTCGTTGGAAACGAGGCAGTGACTTTCTATGTGGAATTCAACCGTCCGATGGATACAGAGATCGATCTTGACTTCCGGTTTGGTTCAACTTATCCGTATGGAGACTATCAGGTACTTGGTGACTGGGTAAGTGAAAGAAGATGGGAAGGCAATGCGACGATCGCTACCGTTATTGAATCGGGAACACAGTATATGGCGATCTCCAATGCATACAGCAGCGATGAAGATCATCTTGAATTCATGAGAGACTGGGGCAGATTCG
>DESX01000018.1 GCA_002362065.1 Solobacterium sp. UBA3303 | reverse complement strand
CTGTTAAAGTTGTTTTACCATGGTCGACGTGACCGATAGTACCGATATTGACATGTTCTAACGAACGGTCAAATTTCTCTTTTGCCATCTAAAATTTATTCCTCCTAAATTTAACAATATTATTTTAAGCTAAAACACCTTATTTAGCAATTATTATCGGGCGTTTTTCTTAACGATTTCCTCGGCGATACTGGCAGGTACTTCCGAGTAATGATCCATCTGCATCATGTAATTTCCTCTGCCCTGCGTATTGGAACGAAGGTCAGTGGCATAGCCAAACATCTGTGATAATGGGATGTAGGCTCTGACGATGACTGCGTTTCCTCTTTCTTCCTGATCGTTGATGTGACCACGACGTTTTGTGACGTCACCCATGACAGTACCGAGGTACTCGGATGGGACAGTGATCTCAACATCCATGATCGGTTCAAGGATGACAGGATCGCACTTCTTGGCTGCTTCCTTGAGGGCTAAGCTAGCAGCTGTCTTGAAGGCCATTTCCGAAGAGTCAACTTCATGATAGGAACCGTCAAACAGTGTAGCTTTGATGTCGACGACCGGATAACCGGCGATCAGACCATTGTCAAGAGCTGCCTTTAAGCCTTCCATCGTCGGCTTGATATATTCTTTAGGAACTGTACCGCCGACAACAGCATCGATGAATTCAAATCCTTTGCCTGTTTCGTTTGGTTCAAACTTGATCCAGACGTGACCATACTGACCGCGTCCACCGGACTGTCTGACGAATCGGCCTTCGCAATCTGCGGCTTTTCTTATCGTTTCACGGTAAGCAACCTGAGGTTTGCCGACGTTGCATTCGACTTTGAATTCGCGTTTCATACGATCGACGATGATATCCAGGTGAAGTTCACCCATACCGGCGATGATCGTCTGACCGGTCTCTTCATCGGTATATGTCCTGAATGTCGGGTCTTCTTCAGCAAGCTTGCCTAAAGCAATATCCATCTTGTCGGAGTCAGCCTTTGTTTTCGGCTCGACCGACATCTGAATGACCGGTTCAGGGAAGACCATCGATTCAAGGATGATCGGGTGTTTTTCATCACACAGGGTATCTCCTGTGGTCGTATTCTTCAATCCTACAGCTGCAGCGATATCGCCGGCATCGACTTCTTCGATGTCTGCACGATGATTCGCATGCATTTGTACCAATCTTCCAAATCTTTCTTTCGTATCTTTTGTTGCATTGAGCACATAAGATCCGGCTGTTGCAACACCAGAGTAAACTCTGAAATAGGTGAGTCTGCCGACAAACGGGTCGGTCATGACTTTGAAGGCGAGGGCAGCAAACGGTTCAGTGTCGCTTGCGTGTCTTTCCGCTTCATCACCAAACTTTGTCGTACCTTTGATCGCCGGAACATCCAGCGGGGAAGGCAGATATTCAACGACCGCATCAAGCAAGAGCTGAATGCCCTTGTTCTTGTAGGCGGAACCGCATAATACCGGGAAGAATTCCGAGGTCAATACGGCTTTGCGGATCGCATTCTTGATCATCGGGATCTCAGGATCCTGTCCATCGAGGAAGACATCCATGAGTTCATCATCATAATCGCAGAGTTTTTCGATCAGCTCGCTTCTTAAAAGTTCAGCCTCATCCTTGTACTGATCTTCGATCTCGGAAACTTTGATATCGGTTCCCTGATCATTCGGATACATGTACTGTTTTCTCTCGACCAGGTCAATGATGCCGCGGAATGTGTTTTCCGCACCGATCGGCATCTGAATGGCTGCCGCATTGGCTGCCAGTTTGTCACCGATCGAGTTGACTGACATCATGAAATCTGCACCAGTCGCATCCATCTTATTGGCAAAGACGATCCTAGGTACACCGTATGTTGAAGCCTGCCTCCATACGGTCTCTGTTTGCGGTTCTACACCAGCTTTGGCGTCCAATACCGTGACTGCACCATCAAGAACTCTCAGGGAACGCTCTACTTCAACAGTAAAGTCGACATGTCCCGGAGTATCGATGATGTTGACCCTGGTTTTCGGAAGTTGATTCTTGGAACCCGGCCAGAAAGTCGTCGTAGCGGCCGAGGTGATTGTGATACCTCTTTCCTGTTCCTGTTCCATCCAGTCCATCTGACTTGCGCCATCATGTGTTTCACCGATCTTGTGTGTTTTTCCGGTAAAGAAGAGAATTCTTTCGGTACAGGTAGTCTTGCCTGCATCGATGTGCGCCATGATGCCAATATTTCTAGTGTTCTCTAAAGCATATTGACGTGCCATAACGTGATCTCCTTTCTGTGATTACCAGCGATAATGAGCAAATGCTTTGTTTGCTTCGGCCATCTTATGAGTGTCTTCTTTCTTCTTGACAGACTGTCCGACACCATTCGATGCGTCGATGATCTCTGCAGCTAATCTTTGTTCCATCGTCTTTTCGGATCTTAATCTGGAGTAGTTGACGATCCATCTTAAACCGAGTGTGAGTCTTCTTTCATCAGAGACTTCGACCGGAACCTGGTAGTTAGCACCACCGACTCTTCTTAATTTCAGTTCGAGTTCAGGCATGACATTGTCGAGGGCTTTTTCGAATACTTCCATCGGCTGAGAGCCTGTCTTCTTTTCAACGATATCAAATGCATTGTAGAGGATGTTCTGTGCGACACCTTTTTTACCGTCTAACATGATCTTGTTGATTAAACGTGTCACAAGTTTGGAATTGTAGATCGGGTCTACCAATACATCTCGTTTTGCTATATGTCCTTTTCTTGGCATTTTTAATCTCCTTTCATGTTTTACTTAGGCTTTTTAGCGCCGTATAAAGAACGACCCTGCTTTCTGCCATCAACACCGGCACAGTCGAGTGTACCTCTGATGATGTGGTAACGAACACCTGGTAAGTCTTTGACACGACCACCACGGATCATGACGACTGAGTGTTCCTGCAGGTTGTGTCCGATACCTGGAATGTAAGCTGTAACTTCCATACCGTTGGATAAACGAACACGGGCATACTTTCTTAACGCTGAGTTAGGCTTCTTTGGTGTCATCGTACCTACACGGGTGCAGACGCCTCTTTTCTGAGGAGAAGCCAGGTCAATCGGACGGTTCTTCAATGAGTTGTAACCCTTATTTAAAGCCGGTGCCTTTGACTTGAATGTTCTCGCAGTTCTGCCTTTTCTTACTAACTGATTGATTGTTGGCATATGTACTCCTTTCTTCTAATGCACACGTTGACAGGTGTGCCAAATATCTGACTTATATATAGATCCTTTCGGATCTCGTCAGCCTTTTTATCTTAGCAGGAAGAAGGGCCAAAATCAAGCATTTTCAGCAGATTTTAAGCACTTTTTGCAGTTTCACGGACACAGTCGTGCCATTTTTTTGTTCCGGACTGAGATTGTCTAAGTTTTGCGGCTTTACTATAATAATAAGGTAGAACACTTATACGAAGGAGCAATATGAAACAGATCATCACATCGCTTTTGGAAAACGACCTGTACAAGTTTTCGATGGGTCAGGCGATATACCATCACTTTTCCGATTACAAGACCACCTGGTCATTCAAATGCCGCAATGAAGACGTAAAGTTCTCCAAGGAAGTCGTTGAAGAGATCAAACATCAGATCCGCATGTATTGTGCACTGCGCTTTTCTGAGGATGAGCTTGAATATCTCAACAATATCCGCTGGATCAAGGGCAGCTATGTCGACTTTTTAAGATTGTGGCAGCCTCGCTACGAAGACTTCCACTTCGATACGGATGAAGACGGCCATTTCTATCTGGAAACGACAGGTACGTGGTTAAATACGTCGATGTATGAAATACCGGCTTTAGCCATCATCAATGAAGTCTATTTCCGCATGACCTACGACTACGATGAACTGTTTGAACAATTCAAGAAAAAGGCGATCGAAAAATGCGAGAAGGTGCAAAGCGGTGAATATGAACTCAATTCTTACTCGGAATTTGGTTTAAGAAGAAGATTATCAGCAGAGGCACAGGAATTCATCGTGCAGGAGCTTGCTCAGCACAGAAATCCGCTCTCACACTTCCTTGGCACATCCAATGTCTATCTGGCCAAGAAATACGGTCTGACACCGGTCGGTACGATGGCCCATGAATGGATCATGTGCGTCGGACAGGGCGACCACAAGCATAACCCGGCTTATTCCAACTTCTTTGCCCTGAACGCCTGGGTCGATGAGTACGGCGTGCTCAATGGTACGGCCTTGACTGATACGATCACGACGGATTGTTTCCTTAGGGACTTCCGCCTGACATTTTCGACATTATTCTCTGGCGTAAGGCATGATTCCGGTGATCCGTTTGCCTGGGGCGACAAGATGATCGAACACTACAAGAACCTGAGCATCGATCCAAAGACCAAGACACTTCTGTTCTCGGATTCTTTGAACTTTGAAAAGGCGACGAAGCTTTGCCGCTACTTCAAGGACAGATGCAAGGTCGCATTCGGTATCGGTACATACTTATCCAATGACACTTCGGTCAAACCGCTCAACATCGTTATGAAGGTGACCAAGTGCAATGGCCAGGATGTGGCGAAAGTATCGGATGTGGAAGGAAAGTCCATGTGCAAGAACCAGGAATATGTCGATTATCTGACAAGAAGTATCGAATGGCGTATGAAAAATGAGGTGGTGAAAAATGACTGATGCAGTAAAACTGACAGAAAAGATCGTTGCTTTCGTAAAAGACTATTTTGAAAAGAATCATTTGAAGGGTGCGGTCCTTGGCATCTCCGGAGGAAAGGATTCGGGTGTCGTGGCCGGCATCATGTGCAAGGCCTTAGGACCGGAAAACGTTGTCGGCATCACGCTTCCATGTCACTCCAAGGATGCGGATGCGGCCGATGCGAAACTCGTTGCCGAAAAATTCGGCTTTGAACTGCTCAATATCGATCTGACCAATACCTATGACGCCTTTAAAGGCGAGATCGCAAAGCTCGGTGATTTTAATGATGAAGAGCTTAAGAATTCCGATATCAACATCAAGCCGCGCCTGCGCATGGCTTCCGTCTACTATATGGCTGCACTTTTATCGGCGACCCGTGGCGGCACTTACATCGTTCCTGGCACATCGAATGCCTGCGAGCTCTATGTCGGCTACTTCACAAAGGGTGGCGATTCCGTGTACGATATCGCGCCGATCTATTCGCTGAGCGTCGATGAAGTCATCAAAGTCGGCGAAGTCTTAGGTGTTCCGGAGAAAGTTTTGTACCGTACACCGGATGATGGCATCTCAGGACTCAGCGACGAAGACAAGATGGGTGTTAAGTACGCCGATATCGGAAAGATCATCCGTGGGCAAGAGGTCGATCCGATCGAGAGAGAAAAGATCGAAGTCCTGCATAAAAAGGCAGCGCACAAGTTCAATATCCCGGTCTTTAAGATCGAGGACTGATATGAAAAAGATCGGCGTCTATTGCGGTTCCTTCAATCCGGTGCACAATGGCCACATCGCGATCGCCAGCGCCTGCATTGAAGAAGGGCTTGTGGATGAAGTTCTGATCGTGGCGACCGGAGCTTATTGGGAGAAGAATGATTTTTATCCTTTGAAAGATCGCATCGCGATGCTGAAGCTTGCGGCAAAGCAAGGCATTTCGATCGATGAGACCCACAACGAGATCCCTTATACCTGCATGATCTTTCAAAAGCTGCAGGAAGAAAACAAGGATGCGAAGTACTCACTGATCATCGGGGCTGACAATCTGCCGCGTTTCAGAGAATGGAAAAACTATGAATTCCTTCTGCAGTTTGATTTCATCATCCTGCCAAGGGGCGATATCGAAAGGGATGATGTCGATGCGATCATGAAGGATCTGCATAAGGAAAACTATGTGATCCTGAACAGGAAGAGGATCGATATCTCATCCACATATATCAGGGAACATCTTAATGATCATGAAGCGATCAAAGATATGATCGATGAAAAAGTCTATGCGTATCTGAAAACGATGGAGGAAAAAGATGCAGCACGAGATCCTGAACAGACATCCATTGCTGGATGAAAACGGACACCTGATCGAAGCCGGCTATGCCAGGTCTTTGATCCTGGACTATGACCGAAGGGCGATCAAAGCAAACGGTCTTCGCATCAAGGAATGGGATTACTACCTTATATATAATAAGGACTACGCTGTAGCCTTAACGGTGGACGACAACTCCTATATGGCGCTTGATTCGATCTCACTGATCGATTTCAACAAGGCCTGGGAACATACGAATTCACCGATGAAGTTCATGACTTTGGGAAAACGCAATTTTCCTGCGACCTCGCAAAAGGGCGATGTCTTAGGTGAAGGAAAAGGCTATAAGATCGAATTCAGGAACACGAAGACACAAAGGATCCTGAACTTTGAAATGGATCATTTCCTCGATGACAAACCGATCAAGGGTGAGATCGTTCTCGATAAAAAAGAGGATGATTCGATGGTCATCGTGACACCATATAAGGAATCAAAAGTCCATTTCTACTACAACCAGAAGATCAACTGTATGCCGGCCAGCGGCAAGGTGTACTTTGGCGATCAGACGATCGTCTTCAATAAAGATGATTCCTTTGGGACGCTCGACTGGGGAAGGGGCGTCTGGACCTATAAGAATACCTGGTACTGGGGTTCCGCTTCCGGTATCGTGAATGGAAAACGCTTCGGTTTCAATATCGGCTATGGCTTTGGCGATACCTCGGCTGCTTCCGAAAACATGCTGTTTTATGAAGGAAAGGCCCATAAATTGTCACAGGTCACATTCAATATCCCGCAGAAGGATGGAAGGGATGACTTCTTAAGTCCATGGACATTCACTTCGGACGACGGCCGCTTCGAGATGGATTTCAAGCCGATCATCGACCGGGCAGCCAATACCGACTTCATTATCTTAGGTTCCAACCAGCATCAGGTCTTCGGAAGGTTTTCCGGCAAGGCAATACTCGATGATGGAGTGGTCATCAAAATAAAAGACTTCCTCGGTTTTGCCGAGAAAGTCTCTAATAAATGGTAAAGAGGATCGCAAGATCCTTTTAATCTGCCAGTGATCCAAACGGATCCCATGGGTCGAGGACGACCGGCTTTTTCTTTAATGCCGCAAGCTGTTTCTTGTTGAGATATTTCTTGTGAACGACAGCTTCGAAGACGTATTTGTCAAACCAGGTATCGGAAGCGATGTAGTAGCCCTTGATGCCGGCTTTATCGCCCCAGGAGTTTTCGATCTTCCAGCGGGTCGGCTTGTTTTTGACAAGATTGACACCGGTAAAGACCATGGCGTGGTTCATTGCGGATTCGCAGGTATCCAGCATTTCTGCCTTGTCGAGTCCAAGATCGAGGCGCAGTGTATTTTCCAGATCAAAGCTATGATCATCCCAGAGTCCGGCTTCTCTGTCGCCGTCCTTGCCGCAGTCGCAGCCAAACCAGACGATCTCATTTTCCTTCAGCTGTTTCAGGATGAGTCCCTTGAAGTCTTCGATCGGAAGGTTCAGGAATAAAACAGGATTTGTCGTTCCGGCGACATTGCCTAAGTATTTGACCGTATAAGTCTGATAGAAAGGTTTGTCCGCTGTCGGACCATTGATGATACCGACGTATTCGTCAAGATCGACGCCAAGGTATTCTTCATACATCTGTTTTGGCGTGACATCATAGTGGGCGTGATACTTGCCTTTTTCATCGTAATATTCAAAGGTAAAGGATTTTGGCGGTACGCCAAAGCAGTCACATAACAAGCCATAACATTGCCTTAATGTTTCTTCCTTTAAGGCTTTGATGGCTTTGTCATCTTCCGCCTTCTTGAGGTCAGCCGTGAAACGGCGCAGACGGCGGTTGATGATCATGTTCATATCGCGGGTGTGGGAAGACTGATAGGTCTCCGGCATTGCCGTCTTCGGGCAGATGCCATACTTTTTGACCAGCGCGACCATCATGTCCCATTGTCCGCCATCGCCGATGATCGTCCTTAAGAGATATCTTGAAGTCTCGGAATTGAGTGGCTGATCTTTTTCGGCGATCATGCATTCCATGAAGTAGTTGATCTTCTCAAGCTTGTCATAGAAGGCAAGATAGTTCTGGGAGAGTTCGAACTGGTCTTTGATCTTGTACTTTTTGGCGATCATCTCTCTTAAAAGCGTCAAAGAGGAGAAGAGCCAGCATCTTCCTGAGGCCATCTGGTTGGCGACCGGAAGAGTCTTGATGTCGATCGAGAAGAGGTTCGGGTTTTCAATCTTTCCTTCGAAGCGTCTGGAGATCATGCGGATCGGATTTTCGCTTAGTGCATTGCGCACGATCCTGGCGGTATTATCGTTCTGGTATGCCTTGTCAAATTCATCCAGCTTCTGTAAGGAGATTGCTTGAAATTTTTGCATAAGGTTTCCTTCTTTCCTGGAATAATCATAGCACTGATTTCTTTGATGAGTCCTGCATTCTACTCTGGGTTATAATAGTCAGTATGGAAGAAAAGCTCTTTAAAATACATTCCGATTTCAAACCGATGGGTGATCAGCCTGCGGCGATCGATTCTTTAGTCAGGGGACTTGAAGAAGGCGAACACGAACAGGTCCTTTTAGGCGCGACCGGTACAGGCAAGACCTTCACGATTGCCAACGTGATCGAACGAATCAACAAACCGACACTGGTCTTTGCCCACAACAAGACGCTGGCAGGCCAGCTGTACTCGGAATTCAAGGCACTGTTTCCGGAGAACGCAGTCGAATACTTCATTTCCAACTTCGATTTCTACCAGCCGGAAGCCTATATGCCGAAAACCGATACCTACATCGAAAAAAATGCCGTGACCAATGATGAGATCGACATGCTGAGGATGTCGGCTTATAATTCCCTGCTGGAACGAAGAGATGTCATTGTCGTGGCTTCGGTCGCCTGCATCTACGCCGGCAGCAATCCGGAAGACTACAAGGAGATGTTTTTTTCACTGAAGGTGGGGGAAGTGATCGATCGTCAGGATCTGATCAAGCGGCTCATTGTCATGCAGTACCAGCGAAACGACATCGATAAGGTAAGAGGCACTTTCTCTGTCAAGGGCGATGTCATTGAGATCTGTCCGGGTCATACCGACAAGTTCATCATCCGCGTCGAGATGTACGATGATGAGGTGGAACGCATCACCGAGATCGATCCGCTGACGAAAAACGTATTAAACGGCTATACTGTCTATTCCTTCTTCCCGGCATCGGGTTACGCAAGGGATCGCGATGATCTGCAGATCGCCTGCGACAATATCGAAAAAGAGTTTGAAGAAAGGCTCAAATACTTCAAGGAGAAGGGCAAGCTTTTGGAATACGAGCGCCTGGAACAGCGCTGCCGCTACGACATCGAAGCCTTAAGAGAGATGGGCATGTGCTCAGGCATTGAAAACTACGCGATGCATATCGACCACCGTGTCCCGGGGCAGAGGCCTTACAACCTCTTTGACTATTTTGGCGATGACTTTTTGATCGTCGTCGATGAGTCGCATGTCTCTCTGCCGCAGATCCGCGGCATGTACAATGGCGACCACGCAAGAAAGCTGACTCTGGTCGAATACGGCTTCCGTCTTCCAAGTGCACTGGAAAATCGTCCGATGACCTTTGAAGAGTGGGAAGAACTCAAGGCGCCGCGCATCTATATGTCGGCGACCCCAGGTGACTACGAACTTGAACATTCACCTACACCGGTCGAACAGCTGATCCGTCCGACGGGACTGCTTGATCCGATCGTGGAAGTCAGAAAGACCTCGGGCCAGATCGATGATCTGATGGAAGAGATCCGAAAGAACATCGAACGCAAGGAAAGGACTTTAGTCACAACTTTGACCGTCAAGATGGCAGAAGATCTGACTGATTATTTAAAGAAGCTCAACTTCAAGGTTGCTTATCTGCACCATGAGACAAAGACACTCGAGAGAAGTGAGATCATTCATGACCTCAGAGAAGGCAAGTACGATATCCTGATCGGTATCAACCTATTAAGGGAAGGTCTTGATATTCCGGAAGTTTCCTTGATCGCGATTCTGGATGCGGATAAGGAAGGCTTCTTGAGGAGCTCGCGTTCCCTGATACAGACGATCGGCCGTGCCGCCCGAAATGAACATGGCAGGGTCATCATGTATGGCGATGTGATCACCGATTCGATGAAAACAGCGATCGAAGAGACCGCGAGAAGACGTCAGATCCAGGAAAAATACAACGCAGAACATGGCATCATCCCGCGTTCGATCAAGAAGGAACTCAACGAAGTCATTCACTCGAAAGAGACGAGGGAAATGTCGAAGAAGTATCGTGAGAAACGCACGCATACCAAGAAAGAAAAAGAAAAGATGATGGCGCAGATCGAAGCCGAAATGAGGCAGGCAGCCAAGCAGCTCAACTTTGAAAGGGCTGCTGAGCTCAGAGACATCCTCTACGAGCTGCGCGATGAGAAATAACTGGTTACTGTTCACACCCTGTAAAAAAGCTGATCATACAAAAAGCCGCAATTCATCATCACAAAAACAGCGTTAGATGAAATGCGGCTTTTTACAAACAGGCTGAAAAAGGAGAAACTGCTAAAACATCCATTGAGGAGCTGGAATCTTTTGAGTGAAGAGCATCATATGGACTCAGACCGCATGGAATCAATATGCATGCTGGCAGAAAACGGATAAAAAGATCGTAAAAAGAATAAATGAACTGATCATAGATATCAGCAGAAACGGGCTTTTAAACGGTATTGAAAAGCCAGAACCTTCGAAAAATATCAAAGCATGCAACAGAAAGATCAATGACGAACATAGATTGATCTACAATTATGGCGACAATAACGACCTGATCATATATGCATGCTTAGGACACTATGAAAAATGATGATCAGTTTTGATAGGCACCGCTGAAAGGCGGTTTTTCTATTCAGATCAGAATGATGTACATGTTTACAATATGAGCCCATTTGTCATAAAAAAGAAAAGATCTCATAGGATCATGGAGATCACATGATATACTTGAATTAATCGTTTTGATATACAGTAAATAGGAGAATCAATATGAAGAAGCTGATCATAAAGTTTTTGTCGTTGGTAATGATATTCACCTGTTTTTCTTATGCGCTTATATTTGACCATCAACATGGTGACGAAGATGAACAGTTCTTCCATGTACATATCCATGAGATAAATGCGATCGATTACGGAACATGCCCAAACTGTGGTGAACCGCGTAGCGGAAATATTGTATCAGAAGCAACCTGTACGACCAATGGATTAGCATATGCATATTGCAACGTAATGGGTTGCATGAATTGGGGGATGGAAGAAGCAATCATCATTCCAGCCCTCGGCCACGACTTCTCGGTGCTTAGATCCGTGACTGAACCGACATGTACCGAAGACGGCGTGTATGTCTACGAATGTTCCCGCTGTTCAGCGACGACAAGTTCCTATCCGGCAGCCCTGGGCCACAACTACAAGTCAAAGGTCACCAAGGAAGCCACCTGCACGGAAGACGGCATCCGCACCTACACCTGTTCCAGATGCAACGACAGATATACAAGAAAGATCGAGGCATTAGGTCATGACATGCAGACTGAAGAGGTGGAGCCTACCTGCACGGAAAGCGGATACCGGAAGAAGGTTTGCAGCAGAGGTGACAAGGAGACCAATATCGTCTTTCCTGCCCTGGGCCACGACTTCGATGAATTCAAGACAGTGAAGGAAGCCACCTGCACGGATGAGGGACAGATCGAGGCTGTCTGCAAGAGGTGCAATGAGACAGTGATAGAAAAGACAGCAGCTCTTGGTCACAAGTATCCCAAGGAGTGGACAAGGGAAAAGGATCCGACCTACACTACGGAAGGCCTTGAATACAAGCTGTGCGAAAGATGCGGCGATCGCATCGAGCAGACCATACCGAGGCTTGACATGACTCCTGTCCTTGTCACCGGCGGAGGTAGTGTCGCAGCCGTTGCGGCGGTTGCAGGCCTGTGGCGGTATCTGGCAAGGAAGAAAAAGCTGGCGAAGAAGGCACTTGAGAAGATGAAGCCTGACTTTGAAGACAAGACGCTCGTCTTCTGCAGTTCAGATGAAGAACTTCTGAAGAAGCTGAAGGATAAGGACTTCCTGCAGGTCAATGCCTGCGAATACGAGGACCTGGAGACCTGTGTCGAAGAGAACGAACCTGATCTGATTATCCTGGATGTCATGGATGATGAAAGACTGGATGACCTCTGGAAGAAGAGGGAGGGCGAAGCCCTTTCTTCTCAGACCTGGGCTTACCTGGTCGGCAAGGAATACCTCGACGAGAACAAGGAAAAGCTAGACGGGATGGTCGAGGCCAAGGAGATCATAGCCTATGGTCAGCACGGCGCCAAGCCGGATACCAACATGGTCAAGCTGGTCCTGCCTGTCCTCAAGCCGAATATGAAATCGGATGAGCAGCTGGGCAATATCGGCATGATCGCCGATGCCTTAGGCATACCTGGCATCTCATCGCTGATCGATATCTATCTTTCCGGAAGGGACATCAAGGCCACTCTGGAATCGGAAGAGATCGGTGTCTCAGAGACAGCGACCATCATCTCCGACATCGCTTCCATACTGGGTCTTGACAATGTGGCATCCGTGGCGGGCCTTGTGGGCGATGTGGATTCCATCAAGGCGGCATTGGACAAGGAAGCAGGTGCCAATGAAAAGAAGTCCGGCATCGACGGTGCCAAGGACATCGTTGAAGTCGTATCGGATGTCATCAGTAAGGATTAGGATAAAGAAAAGGCTGCATGGCGAGCCTGCTGAAAAACCCCGATGTTGTTCCAGGCAGACTGTGCGGATAACTCAAAGTCTCTAAAAGCCCGTTGGATTTAACCAATGGGTTTTTATCTCATTTACACTAGCTGCTAGTTATGATATGACGATATCAGATAAAGGAAACATTTTATGAGCGAAAACAGATTCGATAAAGCAAGATACGATATGGATTATCAGAAGAGCCATAAGACAAGGATGACCTTATGGTTCAACAACGATAAGGATTCCGATATTCTTGAATGGCTGAATGGCATCGAAATGAATAAATCCGAATACATCAGAGATCTTATACGTCAGGATATAAGCAGAAACAATAAAAAGAAAGGAAGATGACCGCATGATCAGAAACAATAACTGTGGGCAGACCACAGTTTTTTCTTGCATAAACGAAAAAACGGACTAAGATGGAATATGTGGCTGTCAGCCGCTGAATCTATTTTCTGCCGCTTTGAGAAAAGAATCCTTCTTACCCGGGTGACACAAACAGATCCGAAGTAAGGAGGTTTTTTATATGGAGATCTTACTGTCTCTTGCGTTTACGCTGTTGGCCGGATTAATGCTGACGCGTGTTTCAAAACTGTTGCATCTGTCGTTTCCGGATGTCACGATCTATCTTTTGAGCGGACTTTTGCTGGGTCCATATTGCCTTGGCCGCCTGCATATCACAGGTCTTGGCTTTTCATCCTTTGAACAGCTCAAATCGCTGTCTTTGATCAGCGAAGTCGCCTTGGGCTTTATCGCGTTTTCGATCGGTGCGGAATTCAAGCTTTCCAAGATTGCAAAAAGCGGAAGACAGACACTGGTCATCGGCATCCTGCAGGCGCTTTGTGCGGCACTTCTGGTCGATGTAAGTTTGTTATTGCTTTGTGGTGTTGTTGGCGAAACGATCCTTTCTGTGCCGGTCTGCCTTGTCTTAGGCGCCATCGCTTCGGCGACTGCACCGGCTGCCACGCTTATGGTCGTTAAACAATACAGGGCAAAAGGTCCTGTTACGGACCTGCTTCTTCCGATCGTTGCGTTGGATGATGCGGTGGGACTTGTCGTCTTTGCGATCTCCCTGGGCGTTGCACAGGCATTCAATGGCGGGCAACTCAATATCTTTTCCGTTTTGATCGATCCATTGGCGGAGATCGTTTCTTCGATCGTGCTAGGCTGTATCCTGGGTTTCGTGATGAGTTTTCTTGAGAAGCTGTTTTATTCTGAGGATCATCGCATGTCGATGACGATCGCCTTTGTTCTGATGGCGATCGCCTTGTCATCCTTAAGCTTTGAGATCGGAAGGGCAAAGATCGGCTTTTCGAGCTTACTGGTACTGATGATGTTAGGAACTGTGTTCTGCAACATCTCGGAATTTTCCGATGATATCTTTGAAAAGGCGGATCACTGGACATCACCTTTGTATGTGGCCTTCTTTGTTTTATCGGGTGCACAGCTTGACCTCGCGGTCCTGAAAGATCCGATGATCCTGTTAGTCGGCGTCACCTATATCCTGATGCGCTGTCTTGGCAAATACCTGGGTTCAGCACTTCCGGCAAAAAGGATGCACCTGCACAAAAATGTCGTGAAATACTTAGGCATCACACTCTTCCCACAGGCCGGCGTGGCTCTTGGTATGGTCAATACCGCCCAGGTCTTAGGAAGCGATAAAGGAGCGATCATCCGCAATGTGATCTTATTGTCGGTGATGATCTATGAACTCGTCGGTCCTTCTTTGACCCGAATGGCTTTAGCTAAGGCGAACGAAATATCTGTTACAGAATCAAGATAACGGGGTGACCCGTTTTCTTTTGGAATACGACACACCATAGAATGTGAGATAATAAGAACATGAAAAAGCTTGTATTGATCTCCGGCATTTCCGGAGCGGGAAAATCCACGACTTCCAATATATTAGAGGATATGGGCTATACCTGTATCGACCAGTATCCGCCGGAACTATTGCCGGATCTTCTGGAACTGATCAAAAATGACGATTCGATCCGCTACCAGAAGGTGGCTTTGACGATCGGATTGAGCGATCTTGACAAGTTCTCCAATCTTCTGGCCAATACGGAATTTGATCCGACTTTGATCTTACTGGATGCGGACAAGGATACCATCATCAACCGCTACAAGTTCACAAGGCGTGTACATCCTTTAGTCATATCCAACCGCACGGCAACTTTGGAAGAAGCGCTGGAGCTAGAGAAGAACATCCTGAAAAAATACAAGAAAATGAACGCCCGCGTCCTGGATACGACGGCTCTGTCGACAAAGCAGCTCAAGAATGCTTTAGACAAGCTTCTTGATTACAAGGATTATGACAATCTGGCGATCACTTTTGAATCCTTTGGTTTCAAAAACGGCGTGCCGGATGATGCCGATGTCATACTCGATGTCAGGATGCTGGATAATCCGTTCTATGTGCCGGAATTAAAAGAGCTCACAGGCATGGAAAAGGAAGTCAGCGACTACGTTCTGAACTCCGATCGTACGCAGGCTTATTTAGAGAAGGCGATCGCTTATCTCGATTTCATGTTTGAAGCATACGATAAAGAAGAAAAGAGGCATCTGACCATCTGTGTCGGCTGTACGGGCGGCCAGCATCGTTCGGTCACGATCGCCAACTATCTGCACGAGTACTACAATGGCAGGTATATGTGCTATATCACGCACAGGGAGATCAAATGATGAAAAATGTTACAGTCATCGGCGGAGGACATGGTCTTTCGGCGATCTTGAGCGGCATCAGAGATCTTGAAGATGCGAAGATCTCAGCGATCGTCACGGTCGCAGACGACGGCGGTTCGACCGGACGTCTTCGCAAGCGCTATACGATCCCGGCGATGGGCGATATACGTAACGTCATCCTCGCCTTGTCTGACAGCGAACCATTGATGCACGATCTGATGAACTACCGCTTTGAAGGGGAAGACAACATGGATATTGCCGGTCACTCCTTGGGAAACCTCATTCTGACAGCTTTGACCAATATGACCGGTTCCTTTGATGAAGCGATACGCATCACATCGGATCTGATGAAAGTCAAAGGGGACATCATTCCTTCGACGCTGCAGAATGTGACCTTATTTGCCCGCATGGACGATGATACGATCGTCAAAGGGGAGGCCAATATCCCAAGCCTGATCCACAACATCGAAAACGTCTTCTATGAAGGCGAAGTCAAAGCCAATCAGGAGGCAATCGATGCGATCCATGCTTCCGATCTGATCGTCTATGGCATCGGTTCTCTGTATACATCGATCCTGCCGAATACGATCATTCCGGGCATCAACGATGCCTTAAAGGCCTCCAAGGCAAAAAGGGTCTACATCGCCAATTGCATGACCCAGTCCAACGAGACTTATAACTATGATCTGAAGGCACATCTGAACGCCTTCAAAAAACACGATACACCGGTCGATATGGCTCTGATCCATTCCGATGCGATCCCGGAAATGAACCGCATGCGCTACCAGCGGCAGAATTCCATCGAAGTCATCGATAACGGTGATTGTGACATCCCGGTCCTCAAAAGACATCTTCTGAAATTTGACAATGGCCTGGTGCGTCACGACCCGAAACTGATCAAGGAAGCACTCAAGGAGATCCTTTAATGTCTTTTACCACTGACATCAAACAGGAGATCGCCAATTCCAAGCTGGAAATACATTGCCAAAGGGCACAGCTTAGTGCACTGATACAGCTGACCAGTTCCCTGACGATCTCAAAAGGAAATCTTGGCATCCTGATCCGTTCTGAATCGCCGACGACATCCAAGCGCATTATGTTCCTTTTGAAGAGCTTATACGATGCCGACACGTCACTGCAGGTAGCAAAAAAGACCAACTTAAAGAAAAACAACGTCTATACGATCGAGATCAATGAAGACGGACGAAAGATCTTAGAGGACCTCGGTCTTTATTCAAGCAGGGGACTTGAGACCCATCCGGGCTATGAGATCATCATGCGAAACTGCTGCGCGGCAGCATATCTGGCCGGCGCATTTCTCGCCTATGGTTCCTGCAACGATCCGGCCAACACCAACTATCATCTTGAGATCGCCTTGCAGGAGATCGAATATGCCAACTTCATCGTCAAGCTGATCTCACGTTTTGACATGAAGGCCAAGATCGCCAAAAGGCGCAGCCGCTACATCGTCTATCTGAAAAAGGCGGACTATGTCTCGGATTTTCTCGCTTTGATCAAGGCCCACGATGCGATGATGCGCTTTGAGGATGAACGGATCGCAAGAGACTTAAAGAATTCACTCAGCCGTATCGATAACTGCGAGATCGCAAACGTCGAAAAAAGCATCCGGGCCGGGCAGAAACAGCTGCAGGCGATCTCAAAGATCATCGAACACGACAAGTTCGATACGATGGGCGAAAAGCTCATGAATGTGGCGGACATCCGTGTCCGCTATCCGGAAGCTTCCTTGCTGGAACTTTGCGATTTTTATCAGAAGAATTATGGTGAAGTCATATCCAAATCGGGCATGAAACACCGTTTGAACAAGATCGAATCCCTGGCGGATTCTCTGGAGGAAAAAGAATGAGAACAGTATTGATCACCGGTGCATCCGGCGGAATCGGCAAGGAATTTGCCAGACAGTTTACCTACCGCGGCTACAACGTCCTTCTTGTCGCAAGAAGGGAAGAAGTCTTAAAACAGATCAAGGAAGAATTTGAAGAGGAATACAAGGTGGATGTGCAATACTTCGCCTGTGATATCGCCAAAGATCCGAAGGCGGTTTATGATTTCTGCAAAGCCCACGATCTTGACGTATCGGTCCTTGTCAACAATGCCGGCTATGGCGATTACAAGAGTTTTGTAAATGCCGATCTTGATAAGTTACTGGCAATGATCGATCTCAACAACAAGGCTCTGGTCTCCTTAAGCCATTACTTCATTCCGGAAATGAAGCGGATCGGCTATGGCCACATCATTAATCTCGGATCCGTAGCTTCCTTTATGCCGGGTCCTTATATGGCCGTCTATTATGCGACGAAGGCCTTTGTGATGAGCTTCTCACTGGCACTTCGTGAAGAACTGAAAAAGGATGACATCAAAGTTTCTGTCTTATGTCCGGGTCCGGTATCATCCGATTTCTGGAAGCGGGCAGATGGTGCCGATTCCCTGATGGAGAAGTCTGCCTTTTCCAGGACCGCGACCGATGCGGCCGTGACCGGCTACTCCCTGTTTGAATCGGGCAAGGCGTATGCGATCGATGGTGGCTTCAATCATCTGCTGGTATCCTGCGCAAGGATGCTTCCGCTGGAACTTGCCGCAAGGGCAGTCGGATTCGTACAGAAAAAAGTCAAAGGAAAAGCCGATTAATTCGGCTTTTTGAATACATCGATCAGAAAGGCAAAGCTGATCTTTAGATCATCGATGTCTTTGAGTTTTTCCTTGTCGGCAGGGGAGGTCGTATTGACATAAGGCGTCATCATGAACAGGTCCTGTATATCTTTCTTTTTGACGACCATCTTCTTTTCAATTGGGATCTGTTTTTCCAGGACCAGGCCATCGATGACGATGCCGTTTGCCTCGTTGAGGTAGGGATTTTCATAGATGGCGGCTTTGAGTTCAAACAGGTGTTTCCGATCCGGTCTGACCAGGATGAAACGACCATCATCTTTTAAGATCCTGACGATCTCCTTGTCGGCGATCGGGGCAAAGATCGTGATGATCTTATCCGCAGACTTGTCTTCAATCGGATCATGGAAGATCGAATTGAGCAGATACAGCGTTGACTTGTCGGCTTTGGAAGCGATCTTGAGGCCGGACTTGCTGAGATCGATGCCGATCTTGTCCTTGCAGATGAAGTCTTTGGTGTAATAGCCTTCGCCGCACGCCAGATCCACCAAAGAATCATTTTCATTCAAGAGCTTGTTGACTTCATCCTTCATGAAGGAATAATAGCCTTTTTCAAGGAAGCGTTTCCTGGCTTTGATCATGTCCGGATTATCGCCGGTATTCTTTGAATTCTTCAGATTGAGATTGAGATAGCCTTCTTTGGCGATGTCAAAAGAATGCCGGTTGATGCACTTGTAGGAACGCTCATTCAGATAGAGTTTGTTTTTGCATACGGGACACAAGATATACATACTTTAATTATAGTTTTTGTTGTAGAATTAGTGTATGAAAAAAGGATTATTGATCGTATACAGCGGATTGTCCGGCGTTGGCAAGGGCACCATCCTTTCCAAACTCATGCCGATGGAAGATCTCAATCTGGCGTATTCCGTCTCAATGACGACAAGGGCACCAAGACCCGGCGAGACAGATGGCGTCGATTATTTCTTCGTAGACAAGAAGCGTTTTCTGGAAGCTGTCAAAAACGGTGAACTGCTCGAACATGCCCGTTTCGTGGAGAACGACTACGGAACGCCTAAGGCTTATGTGGAACAGATGCGTAAAGAGGGTAAAAACGTCCTTCTGGAGATCGAGATCAGGGGAGCCAAACAGGTATTGGAAAAATGTCCGGATGCCCTAAGCATCTACATCGTACCGCCTTCCATCGAAGAGCTGGAACGCAGGCTCAGAGAGCGGAGCACGGAAGACGAACAGACGATCTTAAAGAGAGTCTCCAAGGCGAAGAAAGAGCTCAAAGAGATCGATTTCTATGAGCACATCGTCTGCAATGACGACCTCGACAAGGCAGTGCAAGAGGTCAGAGAGATCATATTAAACGAGATGAACAATTAGTTCATCTCTTTTTTAAAGTTTATGGAATATCGGCTCCATATCCTTGAAGGTGCAGAAGTATTCAAAGCCAAGCTCTTTGAGTATTTCCTGTGACTTTTGGATATTGAAACCAAGGTGTGATCTTTCATGGGAATCGGAACCGATCGTGATGATCTGTCCGCCTAAGTCTTTATACATCTTCAATATCTCTTTGCAAGGTGTAAGGCCTTTGACATGGTAGCGGACATTTGAAGTGTTGAGCTCGATCCCTTTGCCGTCACTGATCGCGGTCTTTAAGATCTCATAGACCAGATCTTCAAAATCTTCAAGCGGGCATTCGCCATTCGGGTCATAGCGGTTGAATGCATCGATATGGCCTAATACGGAATAGTGCTTGTAATGGCTGACTGTCTTTAAAAGTTCTTCATAATAGACGCGGTTGTATTCCTTCTGGCTTTTTCCTTTGAAAAACTCCGGCAGGAAGATCTCGATGTCATCGACCTGATGATTGGAATGGATGATGAAATCCATCGGATAGGTCTCATAGAGTTTTTCGTATTGCGGAAGCCACTTCATCTGTAAGCCGAATTCCAGGCCTTTTCTGATCGTGATCTGATCTTTGTATTTATTCTGCAGATAAGCGATCTTTGCGAAATAGGAAGGGTAGTCGACGTTCCTTAAGGGAAGTCCGTTTTCATCGTGACGGAAGGTATCGCCGTCTTCGTCATGATCGAGCTTGATACCGTAATCGACATGATCGGTAAAGCAGATCTCATCAAGACCTTTTGCGATCGCATCGATGACGACTTCTTCCATTTCGTAATCGGAATCGTCGGAAAATTCAGAATGTACGTGATAATCTGCCAGCATATTCAAAATTATAGGATAGAAAACACAAACACGAAAGAGGCTGATACCGGATATTTCAGATATTTGAAGAGACAGTCAAAAATCGAAGGGGGGGGGTCAAAAATCGGGGGATATGCAGAATTGAAAAATCGTTATATGATGAATCTGCAGGGGAAAGTTAATTTGCCGAATCCGTTACATACCCTGCAGCAAAAACCTATATTTAGCCTCGGGTTTTTGCAAAGCCTTTGCGTATCCACTCTGATTTGCGCAAAGGCATTTTTTATTCTGCGGCTGAAGATATGCAGGTGTTTTCTGGCATAAGAAAAGCGCCTGTTTCCAGGCGCTTAACGCTTCTTCTAACGATTACCTGTTGTAGTATTCGATGACGAGCAGTTCGTTGATCTCCTGATTGAGTTCTTTTCTTTCAGGGTATCTTACGTACGTGCCCTTACAAGCGTCTTTGTCTACTTCGACGAAATCCTTGAAGGATGTCTGAGCTTCCAGAGCTTCTGCAACGAACGGGTTGTTCCTGTAGTTCTCTTTGACTTCGATGACACTGCCCGGTTTGATCTGGCATGAAGGGATATCAACTTTCTTGCCATTGACCAGAATGTGTCCGTGAGAAACGATCTGTCTTGCCTGTTTCCTTGTGCTTGCGAAGCCCATGCGGTAAACGAGGTTGTCAAGTCTGGATTCCATCATGATGAACAGGTTAGTACCTGTGACACCTTTTTTCTTGACGGCCTTGACATAAGTGTTGTAGAACTGTTTCTCAGACAGACCATACATATGTCTCATCTTCTGCTTTTCAGCTTTCTGTAAGCCATAGTTGGACTGTTTGATACGTCTGGTAGCGGAACCGTGCTGTCCCGGAATGTAAGGTCTCTTGCTCAGTTCTTCACCTGTTTCGAGAACAGAGAAGTTTAAACGTCTGGATATTCTCCAAGTAGGACCTGTGTTTCTTGCCATAAGTTTTTTCCTCCTTAAGTAAGTACAGGTGTAAATCATTGCCGTGTGTGTCCGTATTCGACCTTCACCATAGCGCCTGGCTACTAGTCTCCGCATTCGGTACTGACGCGTGGGCGGCAACTTTACATGCTGCTATAAAATTTATGTGCTTAAATATTATCGCAAATCAGCATGTATAAGTCAATTGAAAAATGGCTATTTAAATAGTAAAATGAACCTGTATGAAGACGGAATATCTATTGATCTCGGCCGGTATCCTAGTGGCCATAACCGTGATCACGATTTTGGTGACCACGCAGAAATCGCGGAAAAAGAATCTGAAGAAACAGCTCGATGAGCTGTATGTTCGTTTTAACAGTGTAAAGACAGTGCCCCTGGCATTCAAACTCAACAAAGCGCAGGCGATGGCGAGAAGGAATGAAGAGATGGCTGCTTCAGTCCAGGAATACTTTGATAAGTATGAACACACGGAAAGCCACATCAACCAGATACAGGATTCTTTGAACGACGTTGATGACAATATGAACACTGTCTCCTACAAGGAAGCTCTTGCAAGGCTGCAGGAAGTTTCCGATTCCTTAAGCGAATGCGAAAAGGAAGTTTCCGAGATCGATTCCTTCCTGGAAGAATTCTCCAAGAAAGAGAATATTCAGAGAGAATACTCTTCCAAACTGAAAGAGAAATACCGCGTCGTCAAGACGACGATCAATAAAAATGCGCAACTCTTGTCGATCGCCTATGAAGGCTTTGTCGCCAAGCTGCAGGAATGTGAAGAACTCTTCTCGTCTTCGGAAGAGATGATGTATTCATCGGACTATGGCTCTGCGCAGGAAGATCTTGAAAAGATCGATGCGCTGCTTGAAGAGATCAAGACCAATGCCAATGCAGTCCCGAAACTCGTCAAGGATACCAAGGGCGTGCTTCCTTTGATGCTCGATGAGACAAAGAGGGAACTTGCATTAACCAGACAAAGAGGTGTCTACATTGAACACCTGGATATCGAAAACAAGATCAATGAGATTGAAACGACTTTGAATGCCGATATCAAGGAGCTCTCACAAGCCAACACCGAAGGCATCAAGACCAGGGTTGCGGCAGCCAAGGATGAGCTCAATACGCTCAACGAAGAGCTCGCCCGGGAAAACAAGGCTTACCGTATGGCAAGAGAGACCAATGACAGGGCTCTTGAACATATCGGTGATATGGAAAAAGTCGAGAATTACGTACGCATCGCCTATGACAAGGATTCCGCAAGGTTTGGATTAGAGAACCTCAATGAAGTCCTCAAGAAGATGCGTGAGAACGTCGAAAAATACAAAGAGAAATACCAGAACATCAATATCGATCTCTCTGACTGCAAGAAGCCGGCTTCGGAGATCCTCGAAGTAGCGCAGGAACTCGATGCCTCGATCGATGCCGATCTCAAGACTCTGTATTCCTACAAGTCAACGATCGATAAATCGACGGATGGCGAAACAAGAGCCTTCACGCAGCTCACCAAGCTGCAGCTGGTCGTTTCGGAAGTTGAGACCAAACTTGCCGAATATGCACTTCCAAGCATCGATGAATCCTATAAGGCAGATCTCAAGAGATCAAGAGATTATATCGCTTCGATCAGGGAACTGATCTCACAGATCCCGATCGATATCGCTTCGCTCAACGCACTGCTTGATGAGGCGATCGATTTCATCTATAAGTTCTATAACAATATCAATAACGTCGTCGGCATGGGCATCATGGTCGAAAATGCGATCGTATTTGGAAACAAATACCGTTCCACGTATCCGGAGATCGACAGGGAACTTTCCAAAGCGGAATTCCAGTATCTCAATGGTGAGTACACCAAGGCCTTAAAGACAGCGATCTCCTGCATGGAGACGCTGTTTCCGGAAAATGCCGATGAAAAGATCCTGGAGAATGCCTAGTGAAAGTTTACTTTGATGCGGTTTCGACGACTTCCGTTCATCCGGAAGTCTTAAAGACCTACAAACAGCTGCTTGATGAATATTACTGTAATAGCGATGCCCTTTAC
>DESX01000048.1 GCA_002362065.1 Solobacterium sp. UBA3303 | reverse complement strand
ATAAATATTTTACTACTTTTCTGATCGAATTGCTGCAGGAATTTCACGAATAAGGATACTTGCAGCAGCTTTCAGTTTCAGACTTAGATCTTGCCTGCTTTTGCAGTTTCGCAGATCTTGGCGAAGTCTTCCGGATTGTGGATAGCGATCTCAGAAAGCATCTTTCTGTTGACGTTTACACCAGCCTCCTTAAGACCATGCATCAGTCTGGAGTAAGAAAGACCGTTCATTCTTGCAGCAGCATTGATCCTGGCGATCCAGAGCTTGCGCATATCTCTCTTGAGCTGTCTTCTGTGGATGTATGCATACTTCCAGGAATGCATGACCTGCTCATGGGCAGTCCTGTATAATAAGTGCTTGGATCCGAAATAACCGGAAGCAGCCTTTAAGATCTTTTTCCTTCTGTTTCTAGTCGGAGTTGAACCTTTTACTCTTGCCATATTCTTTTATCCTCCCTATCCTTGTAATAAATCTCTGTCTCTCTTGACAACAGTAGGATGAACCAGAGATGGCTTGTGTAAGTGCTTGTTCTGTTTGTGTGTCTTGTTCGTTGCAAAGTGAGAAGTATAGTTAGAATACTTTCTTAATTTGCCTGTTCCAGTAACTTTTACTCTTTTCGCAAAAGTCTTTTTAGTCTTCATTTTTGGCATTTTATCTTCCTCCTATTTCTTTTTAGGTGTTAAAACACAAGACATGATGTTGCCTTCCAGCTTCGGCATCTTGTCAACATTGGAGATGTCGGAAAGTTTCTCGATGAACTCGTTCATGATCTTCATGCCGACTTCCTGACGTGTCATCATTCTGCCTCTGAAACGCATATCGATCTTGACCTTCATACCGGATTCCAGCCACTTGCGGGCCTGTTTCATCTTGGTGTTGAAGTCATTGGTGTCAATGACCGGTGAAAGTCGAAGAGGTTTGATCTCGGTATTCTGCTGATTTCTCTTGGCTTCTTTCGCCTTCTTCTGTGCTTCGAAACGGTATTTGCCATAGTCAAGTATCTTGCATACCGGTGGCTGTGCGTTTGGTGCAACACAGAACAGATCGAGATCTGCATCGTAAGCAATCTGTAATGCCTCATTTCTGGACATTACTCCCAGTTGGCCTCCATCTTGGCCGATGACCATAACTTCTCTGAATCGGATCGATTCGTTTACAAGGTCATCATTTCCACGTTTTCTTGTTATAGTTTTATACCCCCATAATTAAATAAAAAGTGAGACAAAGCCCACTTAAATATCGTTACGTTCCGTAGCAATATACCCAGGTCTTAAGACGTCAGGTGAGAAGTGGCCTTCTGCTTTCTACATACTTTTTATTACTCAATTATTTAAGCATATTCATATCAGAAAGTCAAAATAATTCGCAAAAATCGGCATTTTTTGCATATTTTCTGTAAATTAATTCTCTCTGATCATCATTCATGTTGACAACGGATCGAAAAACATTGTATAAAAGTATTCGTAAAAAATCTGTGTATAGAGGTAGCGGTGCAGATGAGTACTCTGGTGAGCCGGCAGGCTATGATCCATAGGAAAGGCAATCACCGCCGAATGAAGTATCCAGGCGTGGATGTTTCGTGGGGCTTAGGGAAATACCTTAGGCACTCCTTCGCAAGAAGAGGCGCTATTACTTTCGATAGAACTTGTCGTATGTGATAGTGCATACGATTTTTTATTGAAAGGAAAAAAGATATGAAGAAAATCATCACATTGTTATTTGTCCTGCTTTTAGCGGCAGGCTGTTCCCAGAGTGCTCCGGCTGCAGATAATCAGGAAGCGGAAGCTCCGGCAGTCCTTCGTGTCGGCATGGAATGCGACTATGCCCCATTCAACTGGACACAGTCAGCCGATTCCGATACGGCTGTACCGATCTCCTCTGTTGACTATGCCGATGGCTATGATGTCATCATCGCCACAAAGATCGCTGAAGCGATCGGAAGAGAAGTTGAGATCGTCAAGACCGACTGGGATTCTTTGATCCCTTCCTTGAATGCCGGTGCGATCGATTGCATCATCGCCGGTATGACGGAAACACCGGACAGAGCCGAAGTCGTAAGCTTTACAACTCCATACTATGAATCACAGATGGTCGTTATCGTCAGAGCTGATTCTGATCTTACAAACATTACGGATATCCAGCAGTTATCCGGCCGTAAGGTCCTGGGACAGATCAATACGACCTATGATGAGATCATCGATCAGATCAACGGCGTAGAACATCTGACACCGCTTGATAACTACCCTCGTATGATCCTCTCTTTGCAGTCAGGCGAAGCAGATGCGATCACCGCTGAACTTCCGGTTGCAAACGGCGTCGTTGCGGCAAACCCGGATCTTGCGATCGTCACATTCGATGAAGGCAAAGGTTTCGTCGTCGATACTTCCGTATCCATCGCTGTCGCAAAGGAAAACGAAGAACTGCTTTCCCAGATCCAGAATGCGCTTGATCAGATCAGCGAAGCTGAACGCCTTGAGATCATGGAAGCTGCTGTAAACAGACAGCCGGCTGTCGAGGGATAATCCATGTCTTTTGCAAAGTGTCTTGAGATCTTGTCCAAATATAAGCTGTCATTTCTGCTTGGTATCCGCACGACCTTATTCGTTGCGATCTCAGGCACTTTGATCGGTCTTTTGATCGGACTGATCGTCGGCGGTATCCGGGCGATCAGACTGGACAAGACAGTCTCAAAAACAAAGAAAACGATCAAAAGGATCGTCGATATCATCTTCCGTATTTATATCGAGATCTTCCGCGGCACACCGATGATGGTACAGGCCGTGTTCATCTATTATCTTGTCTACACCAA
>DESX01000003.1 GCA_002362065.1 Solobacterium sp. UBA3303 | reverse complement strand
TACAGATGTTTCGCTGTCTCAGTGCTCAAAAGAAAATCTTTTCCCATGAATTCTTTCATATATTTAACTCCTATCTTTGAACGGCCGCATTGCCATTCGTCTTCATAAATTCGAGGACTTCATCTTCTGAAAGTACGGATGCATCACCATACAGGGTGTGTTTCAAAACGGAAGTCGCAAGGCCAAACTTCAAGGCATACTTCGGATTGTCGTAATCCTTCAATAAACCATGGATGATACCGCTTGCGAAGGCATCACCGCCTCCGATCCGGTCATAGATCGAGAAGCGGATCGGTCCCTCTTTGAAGCAGATGCCATCTTTTCTGATGCAGTAGCTTGAAAGTGAGTTGTCGGTCGCCGTATGGACGATCCTGTCGGTACCGAATACGTAATGGACTCTTGTCTGATCCATCAGCTTCTTGGCGACATCAAGCCTCTTTTCTTCCGGTGTTTCAAGATTCGGATCGACCGGGATCTCAAGCATCGTATTCATATCGAAGAAGTTTCCAAACAGTACATCGACATACTTGATCGCCTTCTGGAAGTGCGGTTTTGCCTCTTCGATCGTCCAGAGTTTGGAACGGTAGTTGAAGTCAAAGGAGACTTTGACGCCATACTTTTCACAGGCTTCCAGACACTTGAATGCGACATTGCGGCATTTTTCATGAATGGCCAGCGTGATACCGGACACATGGAACCATTCCGCATCCTTGAAGATCGCATCGTAATCAAGATCATCAATGCCGATCCTGGTGATCGCCGAGTGTGCACGGTTGTAAAGGACCTTGCTCGGACGTCCGCCGAAGCCCGTCTCAACAAAGTACATACCTAAGTTGGATGAACCTCTTAAGATATGCTCTGTTCCGACGCCATGCCTCTTGAGATGCATGATCGCGGATTCACCCAGCTGGTTATCCGGAACTCTTGTAAGGAAGTCCGTTTCATTCCCCAGATGTGACAATGAGACTAATACGTTAGCCTCCGCACCGCCGTAGTTGGCGATGAAGTTCTTTGCTTCGGAGATCGTCGTATAATCCGGAGGAGTGAGCCTCAGCATGATCTCGCCAAACGCAACAACTTTTTTACCCATTATTTCCCCTTTCGTCCTTAAGAGACCTGCTTATGGAAGACCTTTTCCACGATATAGTCTCTCGCCTTGATAAACAGGATATCGAAGGCTGTATAGATGATGCCAAATATGATCGGTTCCACATTCATATGAAGCAGATTGTAAAGACCGATGACCAGCAAAAGAAGCAGGAAGGCATATACGATGTTGGCAAAGAAGGTGTAGTACTTGCCAGAGCGGAACATCATATACGGATAGTATTCCTTGTCATCCGAGCTGATAAATTTCAGGACATTGTTTGTAAGAAGATCTGTCACGATGCCAAGGCCTATGCCAAATACGAATACCTGGTCAAGCCAGCTAGGCAGATACATCGAAAGTCCCCAATAAAAGAAAAAACAAACAGCGCCCGCAAACCAGAATTTGATGAACACAGCTTTGACCCACACCGGGATCAGAGCCAGTTTTGAACTCTTATACTGATTCAATTCCTCATCGGAGACCACTCTCACCTCACCTTCACTGGCTTTGGCAAGTCTGTCGACCGCATCGGTATTCAGTTTATAATAGTCCTTTTCCGCTTTTGGGATCTCTTTGTTTTTCTTTTTAGGCATAATTAGTAATTACTTTTCTGATTCCTGACGCTTGCCACCGGAACGGGCAGCTTCACCCTCATCATCCGAGACAAGTTCGATCTGAACATCTTCGTTCTCTGCGATTGCAACAGAAGTGTCGATCTTGTTGAGAGCCTTGCCGATGACCGGGATCAAAGCGATCAATACAATTGAAAGGACAACCAGCACGATGTGCACTGTCAGCATGGACTGTGCCTGCGGGATGAATTGTCTTGAAGCATTGACCTGGATACTCTGCAGACCTTCACTGATCCTTTTCAGATAGAGAACATCAGCACCGGCTACGATGATCTCAAGTGCATAAAGCAGGATGACCATCGGAAGGATCGGTTTCTGTCTCTTCGGATATGCATTCAGGAAGGCAACGAAAGCCAGGATCGAGAACAGCATGATGACGAATTCACACAGACCCATCAGCGGACGGTTGATGACCGCTGTGGTGTTGGAGATCTTCGTCAGATTGAAGGAATATACGATGAAGGCGATTGCCATCATGCATAACGGGATGTTGTGAGGTCTTTTCTTAAGTGAAACAATGAATTTACGCTTGGATTCCGCAAAACCTTTTTTTCTTTTTTCTTCAGCCATTCTATTGTTCCTCCTATAAAATCGCTTCCGTCGTCTCAGCGTCGAATAAGTGGATCCTTTCTTCATCGAAGGATACGCCTACCTTATCGCCGACTTTGAACCTCTGCCAGTCTCTGAACTTCGCACAGGACGTCTTGCCAAACAGCTTGCCATGAGTCAGCGTGAAGTGACCGGTATTTTCGTTGAGGTTGACATCCAGTGTATAGTGATCACCTGGATGGATATCTTCCGGACGGATACCTAAGACAAATTCATTCTTGCCGGACTGTTCAGCTGCCTTGACAACTCTGTCCGGTAATTTTGTCTCGATACCTTCAACATAGTATTTGCCGCCTTCCTTCTTGAGGTTGTACAAGTTCATCGGAGGAAGTCCGATAAAGGAAGCGACGAAGAGGTTCTTCGGATGATCGTATAACTCCAACGGAGTACCGATCTGCTGGACATGACCCATGGACATACATACGATCCTGTCTGCCAAAGTCAAAGCTTCGGTCTGGTCGTGTGTGACATAGATCATTGTCGTGCCTAATCTCTTGTGCAGTAACTTGATCTCTCTTCTGGTGGAACCTCTTAATTTAGCGTCAAGGTTTGACAGAGGCTCATCGAATAAGAAGACCTTCGGATTTCTGACGATCGCACGGCCCATGGCGACACGCTGTCTCTGGCCACCGGACAACTGGTTCGGTTTCTTGTTGAGCTGCTGTGTCAGACCAAGGATCTCTGCTGCTGCCATAACTTTTTCATGGATGACATACTTGTCTTCCTTGGCGAGCATCAAAGAGAATGCCATGTTTTCATAGATCGTCATATGGCCGTAGAGCGCATAGCTCTGGAAGACCATTGCCATGTCTCTGTCTTTTGC
>DESX01000051.1 GCA_002362065.1 Solobacterium sp. UBA3303 | reverse complement strand
ATCCGTATCGACCATTTCCGCGGCTTTGCGGAATACTGGGCAGTTCCATATGGGGAGACCACAGCCAAGAACGGTCACTGGGAGAAGGGACCTGGCATCGATTTTGTCGGTGTGCTTCGTGACTGGTTCTCCAATATCGAATTCGTCGCCGAAGATCTTGGCGAATCTTCACAAGGTCTCATCGATCTGTTGAAGGAATCGACATTCCCGGGCATGCGTGTCCTTGAATTCTCAATGGATCCGGAAGGGAAATCCTCACATTCGCCGCACAATCAGGATAAAAACTGTGTCTGCTATGTCGCAACACATGACAATGTTCCGGTCATGGGCTGGTTCAAGGAAGCCAAGGCAAAAGATCAGGCCTATGCGAAACGCTATTTCGGTTTGAATGAAGAGGAAGGCTACAACTACGGATTTATCCGGGGCGGTATGGTATCTTCCGCATATCTGTTTGTCTGCCAGATGCAGGATTACCTCGGCTTAGGAAAGGAAGCGACCATCAACGCACCAGGCACACTGAATAACTGGAAGTGGCGCTTGCTAAGCGGGGAAGCTGATGCAAAGCTTGCGAAAAAGATCGCTTTGTATACGAAGACCTTCGGCCGTTCCAGGATCGAAAAAAGTCCTGAAACAGCCAAGAAATAAGGCTTTTCTGCTTGAAAAGCAGATCTGTCCATGGTATATTTATTAGGCATTGTTACTGAGTTTAGACCTTCTCCGGATCTATACCCGGTTACAATCGAAAAAGAAAAAGGAGAAAAAAGAAATGTTATCTAAGGAAGAAAAAGCAAAGATCGTCAAGGATTATGCAAGATTTCAAGGCGATACAGGTTCTGCTGAAGTTCAGGTTGCGTTATTAACTGCAACGATCAACAAGCTGACTGCACACATGCAGAACAACAAGAAGGATTTCCATTCCAACAGAGGTCTGCTCATGATGGTCGGTAAGAGAAGAAGCTTACTCGAATACCTCAAAAGAAAAGACGTCAACAGGTACAGAGATCTCGTTTCCAAGTTAGGCTTAAGAAAATAATATTTCCAAAGCAGGTTCATGACCTGCTTTTCTTTTGTGTTAGAATAAAATAAACACAGGTTCACTATAATGGCACAAAAACTGAAAGACGAAACAAGGACAAAGATCATTGAAGCTGCCAAGAAGGAATTTCTTGAAAAAGGCTATGAGGATGCTTCAATGCGGAATATTGCGGCAAGCGCAGGGATCACGGTAGGCAATATCTATCGCTATTTTGAAAACAAAGAGGAACTTTCCAAAGTTATCCTTGGCGAGACCAATGATGATATCGCGGTTTTATTGAATTCTTTAAAAGTCACAAAGATCTCCAAAGAACCGCGGGTCTTTGAAATGCGCTTTGATCCGGATCAGATCTCCGCAATGATGGAAAAGCTATCGATCGGTCTTTGTGATCTCTATTTTGAGAAAAAGAGTGAATTTGGCATTTTATTGAATGATTCTTCTGCTTCAAAGAAGCTCATCGAATGGTTTGAACATACGATCCGGGATCTTCTGGGACAGGCGTATTCTTTGATGGATCAAAGTGAGATGAGGGATCTTCTTTCCCACGCCTTTGCGATATCGATCTGCGAAGGGCTCAAGGACATCTTCAGAAACGAATTTGAAGACAGGGAAAACCTGATCGTTGTCGTCAGAGCCTATCTCAACAGTTTCATGCGCATGGTGTCCGATGAATACGACCTGAGGAAACTTTACTGATGTTATTGGTCAATAATATAAAACTGAGTGTTGATAAAGATGAAAGCGAACTGAAAAAGCTGCTGGAAAAGCGTTTCCGTCATAAGATCTCTTCCTATCGTATTCGCAAGAGATCACTGGATGCGCGCAAGCAGCCTTTTTATGTCTATTCTCTGATCGTTGAGATCGACAATGAAAAACGCTATCTTTCCAAGGATGTCTCTATATACAAGGAAGAAGATCTTTCTCCGGAATATAAGAAACGCAGTTCAAAGATCATCATTGCCGGTTATGGACCAAGCGGCATTTTTGCAGCCTACAGGCTCATGGAAGCCGGTTTTGAAGTGGAAGTCTTTGAAAAGGGGAAACGCATCAGTGAACGCACAAAAGACGTCGAACGCTTCTTTAAGGAAGGCGTTCTCAATAAGGAATCCAATGTGCAGTTTGGCGAAGGGGGAGCCGGTACCTTTTCTGATGCCAAGCTCACGACCCGCATCAAGGACAAATACATCGATTATATACTCGATATCTTTGTAAAACATGGTGCCGATCCTTCCATCCGTTACGAGAATCACGCCCATGTAGGTACAGACCGGATACGTGAGGTCGTTGCATCGATCACGGATGAAATGATCGCAAGAGGCGTCAGATTCCATTTTGAAGAACCGATGCAAGAGATCCTTTTAAATGAGAAGCGAAAGGTCATCGGCATCAAAACGGATAAAGGAGAATATCCTTGTGACAAGCTGGCGATCGGCCTGGGTCACAGTGCATATGAGAGTGTCGTGATGCTCAAGGAAAAAGGTGTAACGATCGAAAAGAAGGATATCTCGATCGGCTTCCGCGTGGAACATCCCCAGGATTTCATCAATGAGCGCCAGACATCTTCAAAGATCGAAGCGGCAAACGAATACTTTTTGAGATATAAAGGGGAAAAAGGTGTCTATTCCTTCTGTATGTGTCCGGGAGGCATGGTCATCCCGGCCATGTCAGATGAGGAAACGATCGTAACCAACGGCATGTCCTATGCCGCAAGAGATTCCGGTGTTGCAAATGCGGCAATACTGATACAGGTCTTCAAGGAAGAATTCAATGATGGTTATCAATACCTGCATGAACTCGAAAAGAAAGCTTATGAAGCTTCTTCTTCCTACAAGGCTCTTTCGCAGAACATATCTGACTTTATGAAGGGTGAAGTTCATCCGCTGAAGTTTGAATCAACATATCCGCTCGGGACCAGCTTATATGATTTCAATCAGTTCTTCAAAAAGGAAGATCTGAAGATCCTGAAAGACGCATTCAGGGACTTCGATCAGAAGATCCCAGATTTCATTGATCAAGGGATCATTGTCGGTCCGGAGACCCGTTCGTCTTGCCCGGTCCGCATACTTCGGGATGAAACTTTTCAATCCGTCAATACCAAAGGCCTTTTCCCGATGGGTGAAGGTGCCGGGTATGGGGGCGGTATCATGTCCTGTGCACTTGACGGCATCAGGATCGCAAATGAGGTGATCAAAGAAGATGGAGAAATATAGAATCGAAGCAAGCTGTTCCTATAGTCTAGGAATGTCCTTGACGATCGAAGCGCTCAAACAGAGGCCTGAACATGTAAGGCAGGTCCTTTTGTCGAACAAAGCAAACAAAAACCAGCAGTTGTCATCCTTGCTGGAACTGTGTGATCGCCATTCCATTCCTTATGTCTATGATGACAAGTCCATCGATAAGCTCTCCAATAAGGAAAACTGCTATTGTATCGGCGTCATCGATAAGTATGAAACAGCTTTGAAAGGCAAACGTCATGTCGTTTTATATGGGTTCCATGACTATGGCGATCTTGGAACCGTCTTAAGATCGGCGGTTGCTTTTGATTTTTCGGATATCGTTCTGATCGATTCGGATATCGACATCTTCGACCCGCGCTGTATTAGAGCTTCTATGGGTTCACTTTTCCATTGTGATTTTGCCCGCTACAAGGACTTTGATTCCTACCGTAAAGACTACGATTACAAGCTGTATCCGTTCGTTTCTGATTCGGATAAAGAATTATCCGATATCGGATTTGAAGAACCATATGCCCTGGTCATCGGCCGTGATTACAGGCAGCTTGATGAACTGTTTGAAGAGGGGATCTGCATCGACCATAAAAAAGACAAAGAGATCTCTTTGTCCATTCGCTCTTCGATCATTTTACAAAGGGCGTATCAGTCAAAACGAGTACGGTAAGTACAATGTTTGCAAAGATCGGAAACGATCTTTTTTTCTTTGAAAGCTTTGACGATATTCTGATACTTGCCGGATGAAAGGATGTCCTTTAGACTTTCTTTATTAAGATCACCGATCTCATTGAGTGCGAGCGGATCGAGGCAGCAAAGGCATACCTTTCCTTCGTGATTGATGGCGATCATATCGATGCCGCCGTGACAATAGCCTGTATCGGAAACAAACGGATGATCCATAAAAGGCCAGTCAAAAAAGTCCTGGGTATAGATGTAGACGTTGTCCTTAAGACGGAAGGAATCGTTGCGTTTCGTCGATTCGATGCCGTATTTTTCGATCAGTGAAGCTTTGTATCCTTTTAAAGTATCAGAAAGGGTGTCTTCATTGTAGAAGCGGAGCTCTATGGCCTTATTGTTATTGTGTTTGACCAGTTCGTTCAGTGTATCAAAGTAATGTTCATTCTTGTCTGAATGATCGTAACTATGCACGGAAATGGAAAGCTTCCTTAAACAGTCGTGTTTCAAAAGATGCGGATATCTGTTTAACAATGTTCCGTTTGTCACCAGCTGCAGATGAAAGCCTTTCTGATCCAGAAGGTCCAGAATACTGTTTAGTTCAGGATGAAGCAGGGGTTCACCAAGGATGTGCAGATAGATGTAATTGCAGAATTCTTTAATCTGCGATGTATAATCATCGATCTGATCGTAGGACATGAAGAAATGACCCTTTGGATAGGTACAGAAAGGGCAGTTCAGATTGCAGGCATCCGTGATCTCAAGATAGACACGTTTCATATCGTTTTAATGGTATCTGTTATCCCTTTTGATTTCAATCTCATTGTAAAAAAGCCCTGTTTCATGTAAAATTGAGTTCAGTGAGGGAGTAGCTTGCGTTGCATAACGTGTCAAGCCAACAATCTCGGCATTAAGCCTGGTTTGTCTTAAAAAGCGAGACTCATGTATGACTTTGTGTTGTGCATGAGTGTATATTTATCGGCTCATGCATGTCATGAGTTTTCTTTTTTAAGAAAAGGAAAGGAAAA
This sequence comes from Solobacterium sp. UBA3303, assembly GCA_002362065.1. Taxonomy (GTDB): domain Bacteria; phylum Bacillota_I; class Bacilli_A; order Erysipelotrichales; family Erysipelotrichaceae; genus Colivicinus. Next base: position 14,057 of record DESX01000051.1, on the reverse strand, counting down.
AATGGAAAACAAGTATTATTTGCAAGAGATCGAAGAAGTATATAAGGAATTTAATACTTCAAAAGACGGTCTCAGTTCTAAGGAAGCGGAAGCTCGCCTTGAGAAATACGGCAAAAACAAACTCAAGGAAGCGGAAAAGACGCCTTTATGGAAGAAGTTCATTGAGTCCATTTCTGACCCGATGATCATCATGCTGCTGGTTGCAGCTGCCATTCAGGCTTTAGTCAACGTGCTTCAGATGAAAGATGGCTTCAAGTTATCTGAATTTGCGGATGTCATCGTCATCATGGCTGTTGTCATCATCAATACGATCATGTCCCTGGTCCAGGAAGCCAAGGCAGAAGGTGCGATGGAAGCCCTGATGCAGATGACGGCTTCCACATCCAAGGTCTTGAGAGATGGTGAGATCAAGATCACCAAATCCGAAGATATCACAGTCGGTGATGTCATCGTATTTGAAGCCGGTGATACTGTTCCGGCGGACTGCCGTATCATTGAATCCCATTCATTGAAATCGGAAGAAGCAGCTCTGACCGGTGAATCGGTTCCGGTCAACAAGATCATCGATGTACTGATGTGCAATGAAGGCAGGGAAGATATCGCCTTAGGTGATCGCCGCAACATGTTGTATAACGGTTCTACAGTCGTATATGGCCGTGGTACTGCCGTTGTCGTTGCGACTGGTATGGATACCGAAATGGGCAAGATCGCCGATGCTCTGACTCTGGCAGAAAAGGAACTGACACCTTTACAGAAGAAGATGTCAGAACTCTCTGCATTCTTAACGAAACTTGTCATCTGGATCTGCGTCATCGTGTTTATCGTCGGTGTCGTTGAAACGATGCTGGTCTCAGATAAATTCACGCTTGGTCTTCTTGGTGAAACGATGCTAGATACCTTCATCGCTGCGATCGCTTTAGCTGTTGCAGCTATTCCGGAAGGTCTGCCGGCTGTCGTTACGATCATCCTTTCGATCGGTGTATCAGCCATGGCAAAACGTCAGGCTCTCATCCGTAAGCTGACTGCCGTTGAAACACTTGGCTGTACAAATATCATCTGTTCCGATAAGACCGGCACATTGACGCAAAACAAGATGACTGTTGTCGATACTTATACTGTCGACAAGGAACTGCTTGCCTCAGCTATGGCTCTTTGTTCCGATGCTGAGATCAAGCCGGGTGAAACGAATTCACAGGGCGAGCCTACCGAAGCGGCATTGGTCAACTATGCCAATTCGATCGGTCTTCCGAAGTATGAATTAAAGAAGAAATTTGAACGTGTTGGCGAAGCTCCATTCGATTCCAACCGTAAGATGATGTCAACCATCCATCCGTCTGAAGGCGGCTACATCCAATACACCAAGGGTGCTCTTGATGTGATGCTTGACAGATGTGCGAAGTATCTGACGGAAAAGGGCGAAGTCGAGATGACCCAGGCCCTCAAGGATGAGATCATCGCCAAGAACAAGGAATTCGCATCCAAGGCTTTGCGTGTTCTGTGTGCGGCTTATCGCAAATACGACAAGATGCCTGCAGACCTTGAACCGGAAAATCTCGAACACGATCTCGTATTCATCGGCTTTGTCGGCATGATCGACCCTTGCCGTCCGGAAGTCTATGATGCGATCAAACAGTGCCGTTCCGCCGGTATTCGTCCGATCATGATCACCGGCGACCACAAGGATACAGCGGTTGCCATCGGTAAAGACTTAGGCATCATTGAAGATGAAACACAGGCCATCGAAGGTCATGAACTTGACAATTATTCTGATGAAGAGATGAAAGATCTCGTTCAGAAGTATTCCGTCTATGCACGTGTTCAGCCGGAACACAAGACCAGGATCGTCAATGCCTGGAAAGCCCTTGACAAAGTCACTGCCATGACAGGTGATGGTGTCAACGACGCTCCATCCATCAAGGCTGCTGATATCGGTATCGGTATGGGCATCACCGGAACAGATGTTACGAAGTCTGTTGCGGATATGGTCCTTGCTGATGATAACTTTGCAACGATCGTCAATGCTGTCGAAGAAGGCAGAAAGATCTACGACAACGTCTGCAAGGTCATCCAGTTCCAGTTATCTACGAACCTGTGTGAAGTCATCATCATGTTTGTTGCTTCATTGCTCAACTTTACATTGCTGACTCCGGTCCATCTGCTCTGGATCAACATGGTCACCGACTCCTTACCGGGTCTTGCCTTAGGTATGGAAAAAGCGGAAGGCGATGTCATGACCAGAAAGCCTAGAAATTCCTCTGACGGCATCTTCGCAAACGGCGCTGGTGTTGACATGGTATGGCAGGGTATCTATCTTGCGATCATTGAACTGGCAGCTTATTTCATCGGTCTGTATCTTGAAAGAGGTACGATCGCCGGTTTCTTCGGTGCTCCGGATTGTGCCAATGCGATCGCTATGGCATTCTTAACAGTCAACTTTGCAGAGATCTGCTGTGCGATCAATTTGCGTTCGCAAACCAAGTCGATCTTCTCCGCTAATATGCTGAAAAACTTCAACTGGTGGTTATTGGGTGCAGTCGTGATCACGGTTGCGATCACATTGTCAGCAATCTATGTGCCTGGTTTATCCAATGTATTCGGAATCGAAGCCGGAACATTCCAGACACACGAACTGATGATCTGTGTCCTGCTGGCTCTTACAACATTCCCGGCATTCGAGCTTGGAAAGATGATCCGCAGAAAACAATTACAGAACAACTAAAATCAATGGCGCTTTACGCGCCATTTTTTCATGGGTCAAAAAAAAGACAAGGCCTTTCTTTACTTGTGGTAGAGGTTGACCTTGTCTTTGTTGTATAAGGACAATAGGAAGTTTTCTTTTGCCTGCGGATACTGATGATAAATGGAATGAAGCAATTCCTTGATATCCTGACGTTTTGTATAACCATCATTCGGACACCCTGACTTGATCACAGGTATTTCAAGCTGTCTGCAGGTCTTTGCGATCTCCGATTCAAAGCTTAAACAGAATGGTCTTATGAACATCGTTTCCGAATTGGTCAGATACATCTTGGGATCGAAAGTCGCGATCCTTCCGCCATAGATCATATTCATCACCAGTGTTTCGATCGCGTCATCGCCATGGTGAGCGAATGCCGCTTTATTACAGCCTAAAGCTTTGGCTGACTTGATGACTGCGCCTTTTTTCAGTGTGGAACATAAGGAGCAGTCGATCCTGTCCTTGTGCAGATTGAGCTTCAGGATATCGGCGATCTTCGTATCTTCGACATGGATATCGATCGGATATTTTGAAAACCAGTCCCAGAGAGGCGTCATATCATCTTCACCGAAATTCATGTTCAGATGGATACCGACAAGATCAAAGCTTTTATGATAAGTGTTCTGATAAAGAAAACGATACAGATATAGTGTATACAGCAGCAAAGATGAATCTTTTCCACCTGAAAGACCGACAGCGATCTTATCACCGTCTTCGATCAGTTCAAACATCTGATCGGCTTTTCTGACCTGGGCAAGTATCTTTTTCATCGACATGTGATAATTATATATCATGTTATAATTCTGTGTATGGAAAATGTGCTCTATGTCAATAAACCAAAAGGCATCACTTCCTTTGATGTCTGTTATAAATTGCGGAAGATCCTGCATACAAAAAAGATCGGCCATACCGGCACGCTTGATCCCAATGCGACCGGCGTAATGATCGTTCTGTTCGATAAAGCGACAAAAGCAAACCAGTTTCTTGTATCTGACCGCAAGGACTATACGGCGGAAGTTTTGATCGGTGTTGAGACCGATACGCTGGATATCGATGGAAATGTTGTAAATGAATATGAAGAATCAATGCCTTCAGAAGAACTGATCAAAGAAACACTTTCTTCCTTCCTTGGCACAAGCATGCAGGAAGTACCGATCACTTCAGCGATCTCGGTCGATGGCAAACGGCTTTACCAATACCAGAAGCAGGGCATTGAAGTCGAACTGCCGAAGCGTGAGATCGAAGTTTTTTCGATCGAACTGGATGAAATAAAGGAAAATTCCTTTGTCTTTTCCTGCAAGGTCTCTTCCGGAACGTATGTCCGGGCTCTTGCAAGAGACATCCTGAATAAGATGGAGATACACGGCACATTAAAGGAACTTTGCCGTACGGCAGTCGATGATATAAACATTAATGAATGTGATAGGCTCGATGAGATCTTAAAAGGAAACTACAAGGCACACGATCTTTATGACGTGCTTTCCAAGCGCTATGAAGTCTATGAGGATTTCAAGGAAGAAGATGTGCTCAATGGAAAGAAACTGAAGATCGATTCTTCAATTAAGACTTTTCTGATGGCCAAAGATCATAGAGCTCTGGCGATCTATGAAAAGGATGGAGATATCTACAGATCTGTGAGGGGATTATGGTAAGGATCATACATATCGGCCCGCAAATACCAAAGCTGGATCGATCGGTGTGCTGCATCGGTTATTTTGACGGCATGCACAAAGGCCACCAGAAGCTCATCTTTCAGACAGTGAAGGATGCAAAGAAAAGGAATTGTCTTGCGTCTTTGATCTGTTTTTCACCGGATCCGGTCGAAGTCATTACCAAGAAAAAATCCATGCATTTATTTACGGATGAAGACCGCTATGAGATCGCTGCTTCCTTTGGCATCGATCAGATCCTGATCATTCACTTTGATGAAACGTTCATGAACCTTCTACCGGAAGATTTTATCGACAGCTATCTTGAACAGATGAACATCGAAAAACTGATCTGCGGTTTTGATTTCTCTTATGGACGCTATGGAAAAGGGGATCCGGCTTTATTAAAGGAAAGATGCAGCTTTGACGTCGATGTGATCAAGGAAGAAAAGTATTATGGTTCCAAGATCTCTTCGACCCGCATCAAGGAAGCTGTCTTTTCAGGCAATTTCAGCCTCGCTGGAAAGCTTTTGGGATTTCCATATCATTTTACCCTGAAGCTTAAAAACGCTGTCAGAACTGGTGATAAATACCTTTGCGAGTATATCAACGCGGATGAAAGATGCATCATGCCAAAAGACGGTATCTATGAGGACCTCTTTGAAGTCAAAGACGGATCGTATCATCTGGTACGGACATATGAACCTTCTTATGATGAAAAAGTCATCATCGAGGCTTTGAAATGAACGAAGTATTTCTGGAGAGGATCAAAGCTTATTTTGGAAACGATCGTGATCGATTCCTTGAAAAGATGAAGGAGCCCTGCACGCAGGCGTTTTTTCTCAATAGCAGAAAAGCAGATAAGCAAGAGATCCTTTCACTGATCGATTTTGACTATCAAAGCTCTCCGCTTACGGATGAAAGCTTTTATCATTCCATTGATAATATCGGCAAACGCAAAGCTTATGAACTTGGCCTGATCTATCCGCAGGAGATCGCTGCTTCCCTGACTTCGCGTTACATCAAAACGGATGGGGTAAAGCTGATCGTTGATCTTTGTGCGGCACCTGGCGGCAAAACGATCAACGTATTGAATCGCATGGACGAAGATGTTCTTTGTATCAGTAACGACACATCCCACGCAAGAGCTTTGACGCTTTCTTCCAATCTGGAGCGCCTTGGCCTTGATCAGGTGATCATCACAAACAAGGATTGTGATGAGCTTGCCGATCTTCTTGAAAACAAGGCAGATCTCGTAATACTGGATGCGCCATGTTCCGGCGAAGGGATGATCCGCAAATATCCGGAGATCCTGGATACATATTCAATTTCCAATATCGAAGCTCTTGCGAAAACACAGTCCGGACTTCTCGAAGATGCCTATAAGATCTTGAAATGTGGGGGACAGCTGATCTATTCGACCTGTACGTTTGCCTTTGAAGAAGATGAAGCTCAGATCACTTCATTCCTTGAAAGACACAAGGATATGGAACTGATCCCGATTGAAATGGATTCCCATTCAAAACTTCCTGGGACCGTAAAGCTTTCCTTTTTAAATAACACAGAAGGCCAGTTTTTTGCCCTCCTGACAAAGAAAGGGGAAAAAGAGGCATCTTCCCTTAAGGAACTCAAAACTATCAAGGATAAGCTCGCAGAAGCCTTTATCAAAGACAACCTTGCGATCGATGATTATTATTTATATAAGCACAACGATCATTTTTATCTCTCATTAAGGCCTCTGCCAGATCTCAGGAATGGCGTTATACGCTATGGCATATTTTTAGGTGATGTCATCAAGAACCGTTTTGAGCCTTCCCATCATCTCTACAGAGCCAATTCATTGAAGGGAAAGTATAAATACACATACGACCTGAATGACCACGAATATGATGTTTATATCGCCGGAAATGAACTTAAAGCAGATCTGAAAGATCACTATTACCAGCTGACTTATAAGGGCCATTCTTTGGGATTTGGAAAAGCTGTACAGGGCCGGATCAAAAATAAATATCCTAAAGGCTTAAGAAGGATGATATAATTTTCTTTGAGGTAAAAAACTATGGAACTGAGAAAAAATGAAATCGGCACTTACATCATAAGTGAAAAAGCATTTAAAGATATAGCTGCGATCGCCTGTTCACACGTCAAGAACGTCTATCCGACAAGGAAAGACAACGAATACGTTGAATGCAAGATCGCAAAATCGGGTGAACCTTCCTTCACAGTCTCTGTCAGAGTGAAGCAGGGCATCGACATCGTCAAACTTTGCAATCGCATCCAGGATGAGATCAAGGAAGCTGTGCTTCTGATGAGCGGAATCGAATGCAAGCAGATCGATATCGACATCCAGGGTTTTGAAACGGAAAACAAGAAATAAGCGGAGCGTTCCGCTTTTCTTTATGACAGAAAGACATAATAAAAGCCTGAATTTTTGAAGTTCAGGCTTTTTGATTAATCTGATCAAGGCTCGTCGCTGATCGTTACGACACCGCTTTCCGAAACATTGACATAGACCGTCATGTTTGCAGATCTGTAATTTGTAGAACAGGATACGGTGAAACTGTCAGTGTGCGGCTCATTGCCAACACTCAGTGTCAGAGAATTGTCTCCACCGACAGATACCGAGACCATGGAAGGAACGGCATCCGTATTCCAAGAACCGAATGTGGAATCCTTGTCATACTGCGGTACAAGCTTCAATGTCTTTCCATCCTGCGATCTGGTCGCAACGATCGAAAGGGTATGTTCTTTTTCGGTGTAATAAGTGATATTGATGCGGTACGAAGAGTTATTGATCGTGATCGACTGGCCCAATGATAATGGCAAGCCGTTCTGGTCTGTGATCTTGGCGGTGCCGATCAATGTCGGATCATTTGTGGCTTCTGTCTTGTAGGAGACGAAGTCATATCTGTTTGCCCAGTTTTCAAGATCATCCGGATCATTAGGGATCGTGATCGTAGCTGTGATCGTAACTTCCTTGGAGATCTTGTTTGAAGTGAAGGTGCCGCTTTCAAATGCGTAATAGCCTTCAACTTTAACTTTATCACCAGGGTTCGCATGGACCTGAAGCTCATATTTGTCATCCGAGGTCTTGATATGCGTCGTTTCGCCATTGACCGTAACATCCGCCATATACATGATCGGTCCATAGAGTTTGGTGTAATCAAACAGACATGTACCGGTCGCGGCAATGATGACTTCACCGGAGGAATTTCTTAAAGAAATATCTTTTGTGCCGGCAGCCGTTTCAAGCTTTGACTTATCCGGATATTCACTCCACGTGAGCATCGATGCATTGTTATCGATATCGAAGTCTTTGAGTTCTTCAACTTTCGGTGTTGCAAGGGAGACGAGCTTTACAGAATCTGATTTGATCAGGCCTGTCGTCCTTAAGGATTCATCCATGCCCTCGGTGAAGGCTGCATATGGCCAGGTTCCGATGACGTGGGTGATCGAAGAAACACCGGAAGGTCTTTCAAGCTTCACAGGTGTGCCTTCACCATACCTGTATGCTGCATCGAGGATCAGATGTGCGAGCTTGCCCTGTGGTCTGTCGTTGTAATAGTAATCTCTTGAGATATAGGAAGGCTGGCCGATGACGGCTTTTTCATAGCCGCACCAGGTGACCGTCGTATATTCGCTTGTCGCGGCAACAAGCCATCCGTCCTTGATCGAACCGGAAGGGATGCCGTAATCCTGTGCCGTCGTACCATAGTCAGTCGTACCGGTCTTGCCATAGACAGGATATTCATCGTTCTTTACATAGGAGTAGGAACCGCCATAGTTCTGAACGTTGGAATACATTAATTCCGTCGTTAAGAAGGCCGCTGCTTCCGATAAGACCTGTGAAGAGGTATAGACCGGAGTGACAGGGGACTTGCCGTTTGTGAATTCGATACGGGCGATCGTGTGCGGTTTGTTGTAGACGCCGTAGTTCATGATGGCTGCATAAGCTGCCGCATGCTGATAAGGTGTAACTTCGCAAGTATTTCCGCCGATCGCGTACTGGATATCGAAATCATCGAGATTGAAATCGTAGCCTAAGGATTGTGCGTAGTTTACGACATATTCGTATTTCTTAGCATCGAGGACCTGCTGTAAGGTCTGGATCGCACAGGTGTTGATCGACTGACCAACGGCCTGTTTGAGTGTGACATCACCAACATAGGTTCCCGAGTCGTTTTGTACGACGATATTGGAAACATTATCGTAGACCATCGGTCTGTCGGTCAAGACGTGGTCTGTTGCCCAGCCAAGGTTTTCAAAGGCGAGGGCATAGTCCAAGATCGGTTTGATGGTGGAACCTGGCTGCTTGTACTGTTCGGTTGCGTGGTTGAGCAGAAGCTGTCCGCCATTGGCGTAGTTTCTTCCTCCCATGATGCCGACGACTTCACCGGTCGAATTCTTGATACAGACGGATGCACATTCGAAGTAGTCATCCGGGAACTGCAGATATTCAGGATCGATATTACCGGCTTGTATAGCGTCCATTTCTTCCTGGATCTCTCTGTTCATGTAGGTGTAGATATGCATGGTCGTCGTATACGGATCAAGATTCGTTAAGGACATGACTTCCGAGACGACCTGGTCGATGTATGCCTGGTAAGGGATACCTTCGCCTTCCTTATCCGATTTGAACGGATCTTTCAAGACATCTTCGATACGGATCGATCTGGCAAGATCGTATTCGGCTTTTGAGATGTAGCCGTGATTCCTCATCTGGTATAAGACTTCCTCAACTCTTTCCTGTGCTGCTTCAAGATTATAGAAAGGGTTGTAGTAGTTTGGCGCGTTGATGACGCCTGCCAGCAGTGCACCTTCAATGAGGCTGCATTGAGACAGGTCTTTGCCGAAGTAGTATTGCGAAGCTTTCTGGATACCGCGGATATTGTTGGATCCGCCGAAGTTCAGCTTGTTGACGTAGGATTCGAAGATGTCCTGCTTGGATTTGACTTTTTCAAGTTCCATCGCAAGGGCGATCTCCTGGACCTTTCTTCGTACGCCTCTGGCACCGGATCTTGCGGCCTGCTCACCGGTCTCATCATCGGTGAAGTAGGTGTTTTTGACAAGCTGCATCGTAAATGTCGAACCGCCCTGGCCAAAGGATAGGGTACGTATGTTTTCTAAGATGGCCTTGGTAAAACGCGGCACATCGAAACCGTTATGTTCGAAATAACGGGAGTCTTCGATCGCGACAAAGGCATCCACGACACAGTTAGGGATCTCGTCATATTCGACGTTCTGACGGATGACCGTACCTAAGTTGGCGATCTCTTCGCCTCTGGAATCATAAACGATCGAGGATTCCTGCTGATCAAAATCCGATACATTGAGCACCGGCTTGTTGCTTAAAAGCGTTGCGATCAGTATGATACCGGCAACAAGTCCCACAAGACCGATCACCGCAACGATCGAAACGATGGTCGCCCAAAGATTCACCCGATTGATTTTCTTCTTTTTCTTTACTTTTCCTGTCATAAAACTCCCTAAAGTCCAAAGACCTCATCTGCTGTTTTCAAATAGTCGCATGGCTTGGTATAGGATCTATTGATCGGATGGCCATGTTCTTCGATCCATACAAAAGGAAGAGACTTCCTGTTGCAGGACCTGTAATACTCAATAAATTCGTTTGATCTAATCAGATAATCTTTATCATAGTACACCATGCGCAATATGATAAAGGCAATAGCCCCATGTTTCTCCACCTGTTCGAGATGCTTGATCTGATGCGGGTGGATCGATGAAAACGGAAAGGAAGTCCGTGACTCGCATTCCTTGGCTTCGAAGTCGATATATTTCCCCTTGTATATGCCGTTATAATCGGTGGTTGAAGCCAGTTTGAAGTATGCTTCCGTGATCTTAGCTGCACTTCGTTTCGGAAAGTCAACTTTGACGATCGTGATCGGTGTCGGCTTTTTGTGGATCACCGCGGTATCTTCTGTGAGGTAATACCGGTTGGTCCTGTTTATGTCATCTTCCAGTGACATGCCTCTGTTTCCGGCAGATATGTTTGGTTTGACATATTCTTTGCTGCTGTTCGGATACTTCATATTTTCACCAATTTTTATTATATAATAATGATGCTTTAAAATGCTAGTTGGCTTGATTGTGCCGCTTTTTTAGTGTTATCATTTATGAAGGAGATAGATATGGAAAAGCTGAACCTCACACCGGAAGAAATTCTCAATAAAGAGTTCAACATCGATTTCAAAGGCTACTCACCGGCTGAAGTCGACTCTTTCCTTGACAGTGTTCTGGAAGACTACCAGATCATGGAAGAGAACATTCAGCAGCTCCTTGATGCGGTCGCTGTTTTACAGAACCAGGTCAAGGACCTGACAGCCAAGAACATCGAACTCGAAGGAAGGAAGATGGCATTTGATCTGTCCAATACGACTTCCTACAGTTCTGTTGACGTCTTGAAGAGACTTTCCCGACTCGAAGAATTAGTTTATAAAAAGTAACATCCAGACAATCGCTGAATATTCAGAGGAAAGTCCATGCTCGCACATCCTGTGATGGTTGTAGTGATTATGCCAAGTCAAACAATAAGCTTGGGCAGCGCAAGCTGACGGCTGGTGCGTTTCCTAAAGAGTGATCCATGGAAACAGCCTGTAAAAGTGTCAAAGAGACGAGCTGTGCAGAAATGTACAGGTGGAACGCGATAAACCCCATAAGCGAGAAACCCAAATTTGGTAGGGGAACCTGCAATAGCGAACCGAAGCGATTTGCGGGGCATGAAAATGCAGATAAATGATTGTCCAGTACAGAACATGGCTTATTCGATGTTATTTCAATAAAGACCCGAAAGTGGTCTTTTTTCTTTATTCACATTGCTTGAAACTATATCAAGTTTTTGTATAATATTATTTGAAAGCAGGTATGATAGAATAGTTTTATGAATTTACCTAACAAATTAACTTTATTCAGAATCGTTCTTGTACCGATCGTAGCTCTTGTCTGGCTGTTCCCATATGCTGAAGCAGGCTTGAATATCGGCAGTTTTACTGTAGGAAATGTATCTGTTTCTTATCTCAACGTCATCGTTGCTGCTTTGTTTGCGATCGCATCCTTTACCGATTATCTCGATGGAAACATCGCAAGAAGCAGGGGGCTGGTCACGACATTCGGCAAGTTTGCCGATCCGATCGCTGACAAGCTTCTGGTCAACATGATGTTATTGATCCTTTCCTACAAGCATCTCATACCACTTGTCTGCTGCATTCTGATGATCTTAAGGGATATCGTCGTTGACGGCTGCAGGATGCTGGCATCGCAAAAAGGTGTCGTCGTTTCCGCAGGCATGCTTGGAAAGCTCAAGACGGTATTGCAGATGGTGACGATCGTATTGATCTTATTCAACAATCTGCCGTTTGAGATGTGGTACATCCCGATGAATGAGATCCTGATCTGGTTCACGACCTTTATTTCGGTGGCCGGCGGATACTCATATTTCATGCAGGTCAAAGATTTTATTTTTGAATCAATGTAGGAATTTTGCGGTTTTACGCAAATAATGTATTAGGAGGTTTGATTTCATGGCTAAAAAAGAAGAAGTCAGCGAAATTAGCAGTGAAAAGAAAGAGCAATTACTGAATGAAGCTTTAAAAGCAATAGAAAAACAGTACGGCAAAGGTGCCGTTATGAAACTTGGCGAACATGCCAATGTAGATGTTGATGCGATATCGACCGGATCTCTGGCGATCGATTATGCCTTAGGCGTCGGCGGTCTTCCAAAGGGAAGGATCATCGAGATCTACGGTCCGGAATCTTCCGGTAAGACAACACTGGCTCTTCAGGCCATCGCCGAATGTCAGAAGACCGGCGGCAAGGCTGCGTTCATCGATGCGGAACATGCGATCGATCCTAGATACGCCAAAGCCCTTGGTGTCGATGTCGATGAACTGATCTTATCGCAGCCGGATTCCGGTGAGCAGGCTCTTGAAATTGCAGAAGTGCTGATCAAGTCCGGAGCGATCGACCTGATCATCATCGACTCCGTTGCAGCCCTTGTCCCGCAGGCAGAACTTGATGGCGAGATGGGGGATTCCAATATCGGTCTTCACGCCCGTCTGATGTCTAAAGCCATGCGTAAGCTTGCCGGTGCAATGAACGCCAATGGCTGTACAACGATCTTCATCAATCAGCTGAGAGAAAAAGTCGGCGTCATGTTCGGCAATCCGGAAACAACGACCGGTGGCCGTGCATTGAAGTTCTATGCGACGATCAGGATCGAGGTCCGCAAATCCGAAGCCATCAAGAACGGTCAGGAAGTCATCGGCAACAAGGTCAATGTCAAGGTCGTCAAAAACAAGGTCGCACCGCCGTTCAAGACCTGCCAGGTCGAGATCTATTATGGTGAAGGCATCTCACATCTTTCCGAAGTCATCAACCTCGGTGTTGAGATGGGCATCATCGAAAAATCCGGTTCCTGGTATTCCTACAACGGTGAAAAGATCGGACAGGGATCCGATGCGGTCAGAGCTTATCTGCAGGCAAATCCGGAGCTCGATGAGCTGATCACCAAACAGATCAAGGAAAAGATGTTCAAAAAGGAAGATGAGGCTTAGCCTTGTCTTTTTTCTATTTGGTATAGCTTCGGACCATATTGTTAAAACCGGTCTAATATAGTACAATTGAAAGGGTTCTAAACCTGAATTTTAGTTACGAAATGGAGGTATATTTATGCATTTAGAGGTACTTTCCATTTTTATCGGATTAGTTGTAGGGGCTCTGGCGATCTTGCTGTATAACTCTGCTACTGGCAAGAATGCAAAAAAAGAAGCTCAGAAAATCTTAGATGAAGCAAATAATCAAGCTAAAAACACTGTTAAACAGGCTGTACTGGACGGAAAGACGCAAGTCTATGATCTGAAATTACAGGCAGAAAAGGAAATCAAGGAAAAGAGAAGCGAAGTTCAGGACCATGAAAACAAACTTCAAAGAAGAGAAGACTCTCTCAATTTCCGTGATGAGAATTTAACACAAAAAGAGCGTAAATTAGATGAAAAGCTAAGAAAAGCAGAAGATAAAGCTGCTCAACTAGATAAAATGGAAGAAGAACTGCAATCGAGGATCGATGGTCAGATTGCAATTTTGGAACGCGTTTCCAATATGTCAAAAGAGGAAGCACGTGCCGAACTGATGGAAGTCGTGGAATCAAAGATGCAGGATGAAGTGGCTGCCTATATCCGTGAAAAGGAAGAGGAAGCCAAGGAAGCTGCAGCTGAAAAGGCAAGAGAGATCATTGCGACCGCCATTCAAAGATACTCCCAGGATGAAACGCTGGAACGTACGGTTTCTGTAGTAGCACTGCCTTCCGAAGAAATGAAGGGCAGGATCATCGGCAGAGAGGGCAGAAACATCCGTGCGATCGAACAGGCAACAGGTGTTGACCTGATCATCGATGATACGCCGGAAGCGATCACCGTATCCTGCTTCGATCCGATCCGCAGGGAGATCGCAAGATTATCACTGGAAACTCTGATCCGTGACGGCCGTATCCAGCCGGGCAGGATCGAAGATGTCGTTGAAAAGACGACCAAAGAAATGAACCGCAACATCCAGAAGTATGGCGAAGATGCCTGCTTCAAACTGCAGATCGGCAAGATCGACAAGGAATTAGTCAAGCTGATCGGCCGTATGAGATACAGATATTCCTATGGCCAGAA
>DESX01000044.1 GCA_002362065.1 Solobacterium sp. UBA3303 | reverse complement strand
TGCCATGCCCGGCACACATAGAAAAAGATCAGACCTCACAGGATCTGATCTTTTTGTTTACTTAGTTTTTCTTTCCGAAGAAACGGATCTCACCAAACGGTTTCTTTTTTTCTTCCTTTGGTTCTTCTGTCTTTTCTTCTTTTACTTCAGCTTCCTTTTTCTCTTTTCTCGGCTGCTGTCTGTCCTTCTTTTCGGACTTCTCACTCTTTTCCGGCTTCGGAAGCAGTTCCTTGGCCGAAACGTTGACTCTGCCCTTTTCGTCGATCTCCATGACTTTGACCTTGATCTTGTCACCGATCTTTAAGACATCTTCGACCTTGTCAACTCTTTCGTGCTTGATCTTGGATACGTGCAAGAGTGCATCTGTACCCTTGAACAGTTCAACGAAGGCGCCAAACTTTTCAAGTCTGACGACTGTTGCATCGTAGATCTCGCCGACCTTGGCTTCCTTGGTGATCTCATCGATCATAGCCTTGGCCTTGTCGATCGCTTCCTTGGAAGTATGGTAGATAACGACTTTGCCGTCATCATCGATGTCGATCTTGACCTGATCGCACTTGTCGATGATATCGTTGATGACCTTACCGCCAGTACCGATGACTTCTCTGATCTTATCAGTCGGAATGGTGAATGTGACCATCTTCGGAGCGTACTTGCTGACTTCTTTTCTTGGTTCAGCGATCGCCTGAGCCATATTGTCAAGGATCTCCATTCTGCCCTTATGAGCCTGTGCGAGTGCTTCCTTGAAGATCTCTCTTGTGATGCCCTTGCACTTGATATCCATCTGTAAAGCAGTGATACCGTCTCTTGTACCGGCAACCTTGAAGTCCATATCGCCATAGTGGTCTTCCATACCCTGGATATCCGTCAGGATCGAGTAGTTTTCACCTGTTGTGATCAGACCCATTGCAACACCGGCGACCGGAGCCTTGATCGGAACACCGGCTGCCATCAGAGACATCGAACCTGCACAGATCGAAGCCTGTGAGCTTGAACCGTTGGATTCAACGACTTCCGCAACCGTACGGATCGCATATGGGAATTCTTCTTCTGAAGGAAGGACCTGCAGTAAAGCTCTTTCGCCTAATGCACCATGACCGATCTCTCTTCTGCCCGGAGAACCCATTCTGCCGACTTCACCGACACAGTAAGGCGGGAAGTTGTAGTGGTGCATGAATCTCTTCTCTTCGACATCTGTCAAATCATCGATGATCTGGTTGTCACCTAAAGGACCTAAAGTCGTAACGGAAATGACCTGTGTCTGGCCACGTGTGAACATTGCGGAACCATGGACTCTCGGTAAGAGGTCGACCTGTGAGTTCAGAGGTCTGATCTCATCGAGGGCTCTGCCGTCAGGTCTGATCTTTTCATCGGAGATCAGTCTTCTGACTTCATCAGCAATGATCTGTGTGCAGTATTCATTGGTCTGTTTGACCAGCTTGTCAGCTTCTTTTTCGCTCAGTTCGCTGTCATTTGCGAAATGTTCTTTCATTTCGTTGGTGATGGATTCCTGTGCAGCGTAGGATTCGAGCTTGTCATGAATGGAAACAGCCTGTTCAAGTCTTGTCTTGCCGTTTTCATTGACATATTCCTTGACGCGCGGATCGATCTCGTAAAGAACGACTTCCATCTTTTCCTTGCCGACCTTGGCAATGATCTGTTCTTCCATTTCGCAGAGCTCTTTGACCTTTTCATGACCAAACATCAAAGCATCGAGCATCAGATCTTCGCTGACTTCATGCGCACCTGCTTCGACCATGTTGAGGGCTTCTTTCGCACCTGCAACAGTGAGTTCGATCTCGGATCTTGACATCTGTTCAACTGTCGGGTTGACGATGAATTCGCCGTCAACATAACCGACCTTGACGCCGGCGATCGGACCGTCAAACGGAATATTGGAAATACATAAGGCAAGGGATGCACCTAACATTGCAGACATTTCCGGAGAGCAGTCAGTGTCTGTTGATAAAACAGTGTTGACGACCTGAACTTCATTACGGAATCCTTCTGCAAATAACGGACGGATCGGTCTGTCGATCAGACGGGCTGTCAGAGTTGCATGCTCTGAAGGTCTGCCTTCTCTTCTTAAGAAACCGCCAGGGATCTTGCCTACGGAATAAAGCTTTTCTTCAAAAGATACAGTCAATGGGAAAAAATCAGTGTCTTTTGCAACACTTGAGGCACAGGCTGTCGATAATGTAACAGTATCGCCATACCTGACCAGAACAGACCCTCCGGCCTGTTTTGCGATCTCACCGGTCTCGATGCTTAACTTACGACCGTAGAAATCAAAATCGAATACTTCTTTCATTCTTTTCGTTTCTCTTCTTTCTTAATTTTCAAACGTAATAATTCTACCATACAATATGCGAAAATATCCAAAAATAAAGGTTTTTTGTCAATTACAGCCCCTCATTTCCCATGAAAAAACAAATATGGCTCAAAAGCATTCAAAAATCATTTTTGAGCCGCATCTAAGCGAAACAAAATATATTATAATGAACTTATGAAACTGCATAAGATCGATGCAAGGTATTTCAATGACTATTCCTCTGCCGAACCTGATTCAAGCATTTATCAGACTTCCTTTTGGGCAGACTACATGGTGCTTAAAGGCTACAAGGCCTCTTTTTATGAAGCGATCGATGATATCGGCACCTGTGTGGGTCTGGCACTGGTCCTTTCGAAGAAAGAATCCTTCCTTTCAAGCAAACTGAGTGCATATATTCCTTGCGGATACCTTGTCAATTACTACGATCCGGACTTTTTGAAACAGTTTCATAAACTGCTGATCGAAGAGCTCAGAAACGAGAAGATCGCAAAACTCAGCATCGAACCACCTATCGGCAAGAACATGCAGTTTGTTTCCCGTTTCCTTACAGACCTTGGCTATCACTTGAACCAGGAAAAGAATCTTTATGAGGTCAATGTCGAAGATCACGTTGACGGTCTCAATGACCGCAACCTGATCTGGAAGATCAGCTGTACAAGTGATGACAGCATCTTCAGAAAGCTTTCTTCCGGCAAGAAGGATGAAGAAAAGCTGGAACTCTTCAAATGCCTTGATGGGCATGGGCTTTGTTATGCGGCAATGCTGGATTGCGAAAAGAGCCTGCGTGCGGTCAATGAATCCATAGCGGAAAACGAAGCCTTCATCAGCGAACATCGAAACGACTACAAGATGGTCGAACAGCTTGCCGAAAAAGAAAATGAGATCAAACGTCTCAAAAAACTCGCTTCATTGATCGGCCGCTATGAAGAAGACCCATATATCGAAGCGCTTTGCGTATCTTATTTTTCCGATAAATGCACGATCTTATTCAAAATGAGTGCAGATCCGGACGATAACTTTTCTGCTGAAAAGCAGATCATCGATCAAATTTGTACAGATTGCAAAAAACGTGGTATTATAAATGTCGGTTCAGAGTTTGAATTTGCTTACAGCAGACCGGTCGAATACCTTGGAAACTTCACTCTGAAGATCTGAAGCCGACTTAGCTCATCCGGTAGAGCAACGCACTCGTAACGCGTAGGTGGTAGGTTCAAGTCCTATAGTCGGCACCATTTAAAAATAAAAGATCCTCTTAGCGGGATCTTTTCTTTTTTGTGTTTTCCTTTTTCGGATCTTTCAGGCTCAGCACGCAGATGATGAACAATACGCCAAACACGATCATGACGATGCCCATGACATTCATCAAAACGCTCTTGCCTTTGAAATACAGAGTCAGATAGGCAGCCAGCAGTTCCAGCACACCGGCAAAACAGAGGATCCCCTTCGTATTGAAGGTGATACCGAAGATCCCGGCGATGATGTTGATGCCCGGAATGATGTAGATGCTAAGACGAAGTAATGTCGCCTCAAAATCCGTATATGGAAGTATCTTCATGATCAGAGGATCATTGTCGAACTGGTATGCCACAGCAAAATACATGATCACAGCTGCGACCAGTTCGAGTACAGATATGGTTTTTGCGATATGTTTATTCATCTGAATCCTATTTTAATAGAAAATTTTGACCAAATAAAGGCCGTTGGGATCGGCGTTGTAGCGTCTGGTGGATTTGTTCGGATGTTCAAGCATATCCTTGATATCATCGAGGCTCTTTTTGCCTCTGCCCAGATCGATCAGAGTGCCGACCATGATGCGGACCATATTCCTCAGAAAACCCGAACTTGTGACCCTGATCTTCAGAAGGTCCTTTTTGCGGGTGATCTTAAATTCCGTGATGTTCCTCACCTGATTGGGATATTCTTTCACAGGTGATGTATTGAAAGATGTGAAGTCGTGTTCGCCAAGAAGCAGTTTTGCTCCTTCTTTCATCAGATCCACATCCAGTTTATAAAAACACTGGTAAGCTCTGCCCTTTAAAAAGACATCGTATTCACCTAAGTTGATCAGATACTCATAGGTCTTCTTTTTGACGCTGTAGCGGGCATGAAAGTTCCTGCTCACCTTTTTAATCTCAATGACATGGATGTCGTCCGGAAGCAAAGAATTCATGGAAAACTTCAGCTTTCCCGTATCTTTTTCCACTTCGGAATCAAAATGAAAGACCTGTCCCTTTGCATGGACACCGGCATCGGTCCTTGAGGACATGATGATGCGGATCTTCTGTCTGAAGATGCGTTCGATCGCATCTTCAACGATATCCTGAATCGCCAGAGCATTTGTCTGCGATTGAAAACCTGCGTAATTCCTGCCGTCATAGGCAAGGGTCACTTTATATCTCATAGATAAAATCTCGAAAGGATCGATACAGCCAGGATCGCCGTGCAGATGAACATGAACAGGAAGTCCAGGAATCTGAACTTCAGGACATGGTAACGGGTACGTTCGGCGCCCGGCACATAGCCTCTGGCTTCCATCGCATCTGCGAGTTCATAGGCTCTTTCAAAAGCCACCGAGAACAATGGAACGATCAGCGAAAGGATCGCTGAGATCTTTTCGGAAAGCTTTCCGTTTTCAAAATCGACACCACGGGATTTCTGGGCATTCATGATACGCATCGTCTCTTCGATGATCGTCGGTATGAAACGAAGTGCGATCGATACCATCATCGCCACTTCATGCGCTGGGAAATGAATGACCTTCAACGGTGTCAGCAGCCATTCGATACCTAAGGTCAGATCGAGCGGATTGGTCGTCGCCGTCAGCAGAGTCGTGATCGAGATCATCAGAAGCAGACGCACGATGACAAACATCGTATTGAGTATCGCATCCTTATAGACTGCGAAAGTGCCGATGGTGAATAAGATATCACCCGTACGAACAGTCAAAGAATTGATCACCAGTAAGAAGATCATCATCATGATCATCGGCTTGAACGACTGTACGATCATGCGGATGCCGATCTTTGCCAGCAATAAAGCGATCGAAAGAAGCAGAGCGATCAGCAAAAAGATCCACCAGCTCTTCGGAACGAAGACGGCAGCGATCATCAGGAATAAGCCGATCAGTTTAGCACGCGGATCGAGCTTATGCATCAGGGAATCGATCGGGATATATTTGCCAAAGACAAGATTGCTCATCGTTTCACCTGCTTTGCGATCTCGGAAGCGATCTGTTCCAGGGTGCGTGCTTCCCTGGAGAGAACGAAGCCTTTTTCGATCAGTTCATTGCGGAAAGTGACGATCTGCGGTTCCAGCATATTGAACTCTTTCAGTTTTTCCTTGTCTGCAAAAAGTTCATCCGTCGGACCGTGGTATACGATCTTTCCATGTGACAGTACGACTGTGTCGTCCGTATAGTTATAGACCATCTCATTATCGTGCGAGACGATGATGAGTGTTTTTCCTTCGCTTCTGCTTAAAGAGACGAAAAGATCGATGATCTCTTTCGAACCCTTCGGATCAAGACCTGCCGTCGGCTCATCCAAAACGATGATCTTCGGGTCACAGGCGAGGATGCCGGCGATCGCAACTCTTCGCTTCTGACCGCCGGAAAGCTCCAGTGGTGAAACATCGAAGTGATCTTCACTGACTTTGACCTTTTTCAAAGCTTCGGCTGCCCTTTTGAGTGCTTCCTCTTTGGAATAGCCGAAGTTCATCGGACCAAAGGCGACGTCCTTGAGGACGGTCTCTTCAAACAGCTGGTATTCCGAAAACTGGAAGACCAGTCCGACATCTTTCCTTAATGGCTTGAGAAACCTCTGTTTCTCATTTGCCTTGATCTCATAGTCAAGGATCTCGAGACTTCCCTCATCCGGCAGCAAAAGTGCGTTGAGGTGCTCGACCAGAGTCGATTTGCCTGAACCGGTCTCACCGATCACGGCTGTGATGACCCCTTCCCTAATATCGAGATCGATATGATCCAAAGCCTTATGGGCATATGGCATATCCTTATTGTATATATGACTTAGTGCTTTGAACCTGATCGGCATAATTCTTCCACCATTCCTTCCAGGTCATTTGCCTTAAGCCTGATCTTTCGCTTGGCAAAGACTTCTCTTACCTTTTCAATAAAAGGCACATCAAGTTCGATCTGTCTGAGTTTTTCCGCATCTTCAAACACTTTTTCCGGTTTGTCATGCATGAACAGTTTCCCTCTGTTCAAGACGATGCAATCATCTGACTGTAATACTTCTTCAATATCATGCGTGATCGAAATGATCGTGATATCATCACCGCTTGCGGCAAGATCATACATCAGCTTCTTGATCTCCTTCTTGCCCTTTGGATCGAGCATCGAAGTCGCTTCATCAAAAATGATGATGTCCGGCTTCATTGCCAGGATACCGGCGATCGCAACACGCTGCTTCTGGCCACCCGAAAGATTCTGCGGTTCATAGTTTAAGAAAGCGGTCAGTCCGACTTTTTCGGCGTACTCTTTGATGATGGCATCCATGTCCTGTGATCTCACCTGTTTATTTTCAAGGCCAAAGGCGATATCATCCTTCACGGTCGAGCCGATAAACTGGTTATCCGGATTCTGAAAGACGATGCCAAGTCTCGTACGGATCTCAGCGATGTTTTCTTCATTGACTTCCTTGCCTTCGACTATGATCTTTCCTTCCTTGATCGGAAGCAGTCCGGCGATAAGCTTGGCTAAAGTCGACTTGCCTGAACCGTTATGTCCGATGATTGTGACATAGTCGCCTTTTTTTACATCAAAACTGACGCCATCGACGGCGTTTCTTGTCTCGTTATATGCGTAGCTGACATTTCTAATTACGATCAGACTCATACCTATAGATTATACAACAGAATACGAAAAAAGCACTGTTTTACAGTGCCAGTTTCCTTTTCAGTGCTTCAAATGCTTCTTTTGGATCATCAATGTCCTTGACCGTGAGTTCCATCGGACACATGCCATCCCCTTTGCGGTTGATGATGTATTCGGCGAGTTCATCATATTCATAAGAAACGCCATACTTCTCAAAGATCTCTTTGCCCGACTTAGAAAGGACCGGCGTGTAGACTTCCTTTACGCCTGAAAGACAAAGCAGCATTGCGGAAGCCTTGCCGATGAGCTTGTCGGCAACGCTGAGCCCTTTGAAAAAGCTGATATCCTCGCACATCGGCACGATGACCGGTTTGATTCCATTGTCAAAGGAATGGTAACCGTTTGAAGCAATGATCGAATAATCGTTTTCTTTTAAAGTTTCTTTCAGACTCATAAAACAATTATATACCACAAATTTGCGTTATAATGTTGTTAGAAAAAGGAGAATAGTTTTTATGCCATTAGTTACATCCAAAGAAATGTTTGAGAAAGCATATAACGGTGGATATGCGATCGGTGCTTTCAACGTAAACAACATGGAAATCATTCAGGGTATCACTGAAGCTGCTAAAGAATGCAATGCTCCGGTTATCCTCCAGGTCTCCAAGGGTGCAAGAGCTTATGCCAACAGAACTTACCTTGTTAAGCTGGTTGAAGCTGCCTGCATCGAAACAGGTCTTCCTATCGTCTTACACTTAGACCATGGTGATTCATTTGAGACCTGCAAATCCTGTATCGATGACGGTTTTACTTCCGTCATGATCGATGCTTCTTCAAAACCATTTGAAGAGAACATCGCGATCACGAAACAGGTCGTTGAATACGCACATGCACACGGTGTTGTCGTTGAAGCTGAACTCGGAACATTAGCTGGTGTTGAAGATGAAGTTAAAGTTGCTGCTGAAGATTCATCTTATACCAGACCTGAAGATGTTGAAGAATTCGTCAGAAGAACCGGCTGTGATTCATTAGCTATCGCTATCGGTACTTCTCATGGTGCTTACAAGTTCAAACCTGAACAGTGCACAAGAAATGAAGAAGGTATCCTCGTACCACCTCCACTCAGATTCGACATCCTCGAAGAAGTTTCCAAGAGACTTCCTGGTTTCCCTATCGTTTTACACGGTTCTTCTTCCGTTCCGCAGGAATATGTCAAGATGATCAACGAAAACGGCGGCAACATGCCGGATGCTGTTGGCGTTCCTGAGGAACAGCTCAGAGAAGCATCAAGAATGGCTGTCTGCAAGATCAACATCGACTCCGACCTGCGCCTTGCTATGACTGGTACGATCAGAAAGTTCTTCAATGATCATCCTGAAAAGTTCGACCCTAGAGAATACTTAAAACCAGCCAGAGAAAACATCAAACAGTTAGTCAAGCACAAGATCGTCGACGTCTTAGGCTGCGACAACAAGATCTAATCGATCACATAAAAAGCGGTTTTGCAATCATGCAAACCGCTTTTTTCATGCTTCAGATCTTTTTGAACAAGGCCGCACTGTGAAAGTTCATGCCGAGCTCCTCAATATAGAAATGAAGGATGGCCTTGTAGTTTTTTGTCGATGTGCCCAGCGTTATGAAATCAAATCCGTCAAGTTTTGTTTCCACAAAACCAAACAGTTTGCTACCGATCCCCTGATCACGGTATTCAGGCCGGATATAGAATTCATCCACCTGAAAGCAGCGTTTTCCTTTTCCGATCGCCGAAGCCATCATCTCGCCTTTTCCTTCATGGCCAAACAGATAACCGATGACTTCATCCTGACTTTCCGCAATGAAGATCCGTTTTCCGTCAAACTCATCTTCCTTATTGGCGATATAGCCATAGCTAATGTCTTCGTTTTCCCACTGCTCAGACAAGGCGATCAGTGTTTCACAGAGCTTTCGATCGATCGACGTTTCCCTATATTCGATCATCTGACTTCATCGATCAGGCAGACCGCATAAGCGATCGCCCCTTCGCCTCTGCCAACGAAGCCAAGACCTTCGCCACGCGTCGCTTTGACGTTGATCTGAGAAACATCGCAATGAAGATGTTCCGCGATGTTCGCACGCATCTGATCGATATGCGGAGCCATCTTTGGCTTTTCGATATTGATCAAAGAATCGATGTTGACGATCTTATAGCCGTTTTCTTCCAGCATCTTATACGTCTCATCAAGCAGCAGAAGCGAAGAAATGCCTTTGTATTTTGGATCCGTATCCGGAAAATGCGTACCGATATCCTTTATGCCCATGGCACCGATCAAGGATTCGATGATCGCATGAAGCAATACATCCGCATCCGAATGTCCCAGCAGACCTTTTTCATAAGGGATCTTCACTCCGCCGATGATCAGATCTCTTCCTTCAACCAGGCGATGTATATCTTTTGACTGTCCGATCCTCATAACAATTCCACCTCTTTGATATCATTCACGACTTTATCGTAACTTTCAAGCAGCACATCCTTAGCCTGATGTCCCTTTGCGACCAGAACACAGTCAACGCCCATAGCCCTGGCAGTTTCCAGATCATGCAGGGAATCCCCGATCATCAGACAGTCCTTCGGATCCTTGTCCCTGATCCATTCCAGTGCGATATCGACTTTGGAACCAGCATAAATGTTATCGATCCCCAGTACTTCATCAAAGTAATCGGCGATCTCAAGTTCTTCCAGCTGTTTTTTCAATTCCACCAGGCTTGAAGCGCTAAGCAGGATATTCTTCATGCCCTTCTTATGACAATCTTCTAAAACTTCCTTCACCCCGTCGAAGACTTTGTATTCATCACGCAGTTTCCGATACCAGTCAAACCAGTACCGGCCGACTTCCGCATAGGAATTCTTTGACCAGTCAAAACCGACATTTTCGTAGTACTTCTGCACCGGGAAAGTAAAGATGTGAAGATACTCATCCTTTGTCAGTTGCCCTCTTTCAAGACCAAAATGATCGATCGTCAGATTCTCTGCCTTGACGCAAACATCCACATCGTCAAGTATCGTTCCGTTGAAATCGAATATCATGTATTTCATATTCATCATTATATAAAAAAAGAGCTCCGTTTGAAGCCCTTAAATATGCATCAATAATCGTTTGAGGTATCCATCATTCTGTCCTGGTCATCTTCCCCTTCTTCCGGTTCATCATCACCAAGCTCGATCTCAGAAAGATCTACATGGGATTCCGCAAATTTGCGGCGTTCCACGAGGTCCCACTTGTTGTCTTTCAAAGATGCAAATCGGGAATCAAAGGTCAGATCAGAATAGAACTGCGCCACTTTGTCATTTGAAGCTCCGTAAAGCCTGGATACTTCCTCCCAGAGTTTTCCAAACTGTACTGCACGCTTCTTTTTCGAAATGACATCGTAGGCAATGTCTGTCATAGATTTACCACTGGCCATTTTTACTTCTTCACTCCTAGCAATACTTAACTTCGATAATCCGATGCTCTCCTTCTATGAGGTAATGCATTACTAATATATCACCTATATTTTGAAATTCAACAATTTTTACATCAAATTTACAGACGCCCTCGGGTGCCGTTATCTTGGCATAATTGCTGCTCTTCAAATGCAATTCCAGCAAGTGATCTTCGCTTTGTCTGAAGAAGCAGAGCCCATCTTCGTACACGCACATTTCGCATAAAGAACCGGCATTATCCGTGTAAGAAAAACAGTTTCTGCTGCCGATATCTTCGACAAATACTTCATCTCGATATCCGCTGGCGGGATCACTCAGCGATATAGTAGCATTCATTAATTTCATTTAAACCCAATCGTTTTAATAAGTCAATAATAATGCTAAAATTATGAGGTATGGAGTATAGAAACAAAAAAGTACTCGTCATCGGTCTGGCCCGTTCAGGCATGGCAGCGATCCGTGTTTTGCACAAACTCGGTGCTAAGATCTGCCTGTCCGAAAGAAAAAAACCGTCAGACGAGGAAGAAGAACAACTGAAACAGATGGGTGTCACGATCTATGATCAGGACATGTCCGTCTTTGAAAAAGAATACGATCTTGTGATCAAAAACCCGGGAGTACCTCCTGTTTCACCGATCGTGAAACGTCTCAATGAGCGTCACATCCCGATCATCACCGAGATCGAACTGGCATTTGATGTCTGCAAGCCGCAGCACTATATCGCGATCACCGGTACAAACGGCAAGACCACGACGACGACTTTGGTCTACGAACTGCTGCATAAGGCATTTGGTGACAAAGCCCTGGTCGGCGGCAACATCGGAACGCCGCTTTGTGAACTGGCTTTGCAATATGACCTGCTGAACAATGAAGGCTATTACATCTCTCTGGAGATCTCCAATCATCAGCTTGTCGATATCGACCGTTTCCGTCCGCAGATCGCTGTCATCATCAACCTGACACCGGATCACCTGGAAACGATGGGCTCTCTGGAAGCCTATTACAAATCCAAAACGGAAGTCTACCGCAACATGAAGGATGATGATACATTCATCGTCAATGCGGATGATCAAACTTTAAAGCAATACCTTGAGAAGTATCCGCTTCATTGCAAGACTGCTACGATCTCTCTTGATCAGACAGATACCGATTCCTTCATTCAGGATGGGTATATGTATGTAAACGGCGAAAAGGTGCTTCCTCTTGAAAAGATCCATCTGGTTGGAAAGCACAACAGGCAGAACATCATCATCGCCGTGACGATTGCAAAGCTGCTTGACATTTCCAATGAAGATATCTGCGATGTGATCGATCACTTCAAAGGTGTGGAGCACCGCATCGAATACGTCAGGACACTTAACGGTGTCAATTATTACAACGATTCCAAAGGCACCAATACGGATGCGACGATCACGGCACTCGATTCCTTTGAAAAAGGCGTCATACTTCTTGTAGGCGGCTATGAAAAAGGACTCGATATGTCCGAGATGCGCAAGCACATGGGCTGCGTGAAACAGGTCATCGGTTTCGGAGCTTCGGGAAAAAGGATCGCCAATGATCTGTGTGAAGATCCGATCGTCGTGGAAGACCTCGTACAGGCAGTAAGTGAAGCATATAAGATCGCTGAAAGCGGCGATATCGTCCTTTTATCACCGACGACCTCAAGCTTCGACCAGTATTCCGGTTACGAAGAAAGAGGAAGACATTTCAAAAGTATCGTCAACGCATTATGAACAAAAAATATATAGGCATCTTCGACTCCGGACTTGGCGGTCTGACGACGGTCAGCGAAGTCATCTCTAAGCTGCCTGAAGAAAACATCGTCTTTTTGGCCGATACAAAGCATCTTCCCTACGGCTCCAAAAGCAAGGAAGAGATCATTTCCTATACCCTGAATAACATTGCCTATCTCAGGCAGTATGGTTTAAAGGCCGTGGTCATCGCCTGCAATACATCGGATTCCAATGCATCGCAAAGCGCGAGGGAAGTTTATGATCTTCCGATCTTCGGTGTGATCGCCCCGGCC
The DNA here is from genome assembly GCA_002362065.1 of Solobacterium sp. UBA3303. Lineage (GTDB taxonomy): Bacteria > Bacillota_I > Bacilli_A > Erysipelotrichales > Erysipelotrichaceae > Colivicinus. The sequence goes on along the minus strand of DESX01000044.1, from coordinate 14,988 downwards.
GCAAAGAAAGCAGCTGAGACCACCGAAAACAAAAAGGTCGGCATCCTCGCCACCGAATCAACGATACGCTCCGGCCGCTACGAACAGCTGATCGCCGAGCATAATCCTATGATTAAGACATATCCGATGGCCTGTCCGAAACTTGTACCGCTGATCGAAGAAGGTACATTCAAAAATGATGTCGAAACTTTAAAGGAAGCATTGAACGAATATCTGTCTCCGCTTCTTGAAGAAGGGATCGATACTCTGATCCTTGGCTGTACGCACTACGACATCCTGACCGATCTGATCAGAGAACTCTGTCCGGATCTGAAACTGATATCTTCATCGCGCTGCGTCGTACAGGACCTTGAAGAATACCTTGAAAAACAGGATCTTAAGGAAGAAGGGAATGAAGGAAAGCGGATCTATCTTTCCACTTCCGATCCCGAAAACTTTACAAAAACAGCTTCTTACCTGATCGAAGGCATCAGGATCGAAGCTGCAAAATGAACATAAAAGCTGACACGATCGTCAGCTTTTTCTTACTTATAGAAATCAGCACACCCAAGCATATCTTCATAGAAGGAATACGGCACTGACAGATCACCTCTTCCGGTGCCCAGAGCGATGCCTGGCTTGGTCTGGCCATGGAAATCCGAACCGCCGCTTTGTTTCAGTCCAAAGCTTTCTGCCAGGGAAGCAGCCGTCGCACGCATTTCCTCATCAAATTCGGTGTATTGCGTCTCGATCGCATCCAGTCCGGCTTCTTTGGCCTGCGGCAGAAATTCCAGCATTTCCGTATAGGTCAGGTTCAATAACGGATGAGCCATGATGGCGGTTGCGCCATAGACCTTGATGAAACGGATCGCAGCGAGTGATGTGATGCGCTTGGCTGGCGTATAGAAGCCTTTCCCTTCCTTGAGCAGTTTGTCGAAAGCTTCCGAAACGCTTGATACATAGCCTTTTGCCAGCAAGACCCTTGCGACATGTGCCCGGTTGAATTCGCCGGCATCCGTCAAAGCTTCGGCTTCCTCATATTTGATGTCATAACCGGCTTCATTGAGCTTCTGCAACAGAAGGATATTGGAGTTGTGTTTTGCCACATGCATGAGTTCGACAAAGTCCTCGATCTCATTCCAGTACTTTTCATTGAAAAAGAGTCCGACGATATGGATCTCTTTCCCCTTCCATTCCGTTGAAAACTCGCAGCCCGGTATCGTGATGACACTGCTTTTAGCGCCGGCTTCCATAAATTCCCTTAATCCCATTGAAGTGTTGTGATCGGTCAAAGCCAGTGCCGAAAGGCCCTGCTTTTCCGCAAGCTTCACAAGTTCAGTTGGTGTCAGGGTGCCATCCGAGAAATTGGAGTGGCAATGCAGGTCTACTGTTCTGCCCATTGAATCCATTATACCAAAGCCATAAGAAAAGACGGTCAAAAACCGTCTCATCCTTTTTAATAATTTTCAGCGTTGACTTCGAAGTATGACTGCGGGTGATTGCAGGTCGGGCAGACTTCCGGAGCCTTGGTACCGACCACGATGTGACCGCAGTTGCGGCACTCCCAGACCTTGACCTCGGATTTTTCGAAGACTTCATTCATTTCGACGTTGTGAAGAAGTGCTCTGTATCTTTCCTCATGGTGCTTTTCGATCGCACCGACCAGTCTGAATTTTGCAGCCAGTTCAGGGAAACCTTCTTCTTCAGCCGTCTTTGCGAAACTTTCGTACATGTCAGTCCATTCGTAGTTTTCACCTTCTGCTGCAGCTTTGAGGTTTTCTGCAGTGGAGCCGATGCCGTTGAGTTCCTTGAACCACATCTTGGCATGTTCCTTTTCGTTTTCAGCTGTCTTTAAGAATAAAGCTGAGATCTGTTCAAAGCCTTCCTTCTTGGCTTTGGAAGCGAAATACGTGTATTTGTTCCTTGCCTGGGATTCACCGGCGAATGCAGCTTCCAGATTCTTTTCTGTCTGTGTTCCTGTATATTTGTTTGCCATAAAACTCTCTCTCCTTTTTCTATATCAAGTATAATATGTTTTTCTTTATTTCGAAACTCACTTCGTGTTGACCTGAAAGCGGGCTTTGAGTTCATAGATCAGATCCTTGCGGTTGACGATGATCATCACGATAAACAGGGCTAAAGAAGCGATCTGAAATGAGAATGCGATCCAGTTACGTATCGGCCAGGAATGGATCGAATACGGAATGGATACCAGATTCAGTATACCCAGCAGCATGATCGAAACCAGATGCCGGTCTTTCTTTTCGTAGAGGGCAAAAAAGAGCACGAACATCACCAGAAGATCCGCAAACAGGATGATCGGGATCACCGTCTCCGCCCAGCCCGGTGCCAGGAAGTGGTCGATCAGGATCAGCAGTATGACCACATAGAAGGTCACCTTGATCGCATGGGAATAGATCGAAAATTCAACAAGACGAAGTGAGAAGACCAGACGCCACACGGAAAATAAGGACCAGGCCACGATCAAAGACCACATCTTCCCCTTGACCAGGAAGTTGATCAGGAAGCAGATCAAGGCCGCCGCAATGAAACTGATCCTTGCGATATTCCTGAGGTTTCGGTAGAACGTTGACTGCATTTCCGGGATCGGATAGATGATCTTAGGATTCATATTCGACACTCCCTTCCACCTCGCATTCGATGCCGTCTTTCATTAACAGTTCATAGATCGCCTTTTCAAAAGACGGGTCATTGGAACAGCGGATGATCGTCAATACGCACTTGCCGTTAACGCTCGCCAGCGTTGAAGTCACACGGTTCGGTCTTCCCGGAGCCATGACGAAGCTGATCTTTTCGACTTCTTCCTTCATTCCCTGCGGCAGACTGATCCTTCCAAGGTTCGACAGTGTGCAGCCGATGATGCTGTTGCCTAGATAGCCATAGACGCTTTGCATGATCGGTACCTTCAGGAATAACGGCACAAAGGAAAGTGAATTGATCAGCTTTCCCGTGGTCATCATCATCTGGTTCATCATCTTTTCAGAGCCCTTCTCTTTGATCTGGGCATCGATATTCGGGACTAAAGTTTTAAGATCTTCGATCTTTGAAATATCCATCGACGCATTGAAATACATCGAATAATTGCGCAGGGTCTTTGAGCCGTTGAACTTTCGCATATTGACCGGGATCTGTATATTGAACAGACCTTCCTTTTTGCGGATACAGCTTTTTGCCGCCATAAAAAGGAGGCTCGCAATATAAGCCGTCAGAGTCCCGCCATATGATTTCGCAAGACTGTTGAGCTTATCGGCATCCATTTCAAAATGAATAATGCGGCTGATATTTGACTTGGATAATTTCCCATCGACCTGCAGCGATTTCTTGTCGACAAAAGTCGAGAAGGAAGAATCCCCTTTCGCATTCTTAAATTCGTTGACGAGCTCTTCATCCTTCACTTCTTCATTGACGTCAAGGACGCCGTCTTCGATTGCCACCGTTTTTCCTTTTAAACGAAGGTATTCCGCAAGCAAGGTCTTCAAAAAGACCATGCCGCCTGAACCATCGGTCAGTACATGGAAGAATTCGACCGAGATCCGTCTTTTGTAATACAGGACCCTTAGGGAACGATAGGATCTTAAGATGATCGATATCGGCTTGCATGGAATGTCCTTTTCTTCTTCGCAGAGCGCCAGGGTATTGCTGCTTTCCAGGTAATGCCAGAAAAAGCCGTTTTTGATGACTGCCGAAAACGTCGGAAAACGTTTGATCGTAAAATCCAGCGCCAACTGAAGCAATACCGGCTCGACTTCCTCTTTCAGTTCAGCGGAAAGGCGAAACATCGGCATCTGCCCGTATTTCATACCCAGAGGATAGACGATCGCCGCATTGTCAAGCGTATAGGATTCCCTGTGAACTTCATCATAAAAAGATCCAAGATACTTCAGATCCAGCAGTTCACAGATCTTTTCAACTTCAGTGCCCTCTTCGATATAGTACTCAAAGCCTTTGATGAAGTGATCTGTCAGAAGGTTTTTCGAAATAAAAGGCAGATCGATCTGGCCGCGGAGCTTTTTAAAAAAGCCATCGATCAGTCCGCTGTCTTTTTCACTCAGACCGCCTTTCAGTTTTTCCAGATGAAGGTCTCTTTGATCCTTTCGCATACCTAAATTATAAGATGATTGCCTATGACTGGCAAAAAGAAAAAGGACTTCTCGTCCTTCTGCTTTAAAATGGCGGCCCCAACAGGAATCGAACCTGTAACTATCCCTTAGGAGGGGATTGTTTGATCCATTAGACTATGGGGCCACAACTAATATTATACACAAAAAGGAAAAAGAAAATAGGACCTTCGTCCTATAATCTTCAAGGATTAAAAATGAAAAACTTTCTACGCTGATACTATACAACCTGAATGTGAAATATTTGTGAAATATTTACACATATTGAAAATATTTTTATTTTTATTTCTGTAAATTATTTCATTCCTTGTTGGTTTCCATGGAGATGACTTTACGGAACTGCGTTTCGTACAGTTGTTTATAGACGCCATCCATCGCGATCAGTTCTTCATGTCCGCCCTCTTCCACGATCTTTCCGCCGGAGATGACAAGGATCTTGTCTGCCTGTAAGATCGTTGAAAGCCTGTGGGCGATGACGATCGAAGTCCTGCCCTTCATCAGAACATCCAGGGCATTCTGTATCGAGCTTTCGGAGATCGAATCGAGTGCGGAAGTTGCCTCATCAAGGATGAGGATCTTCGGATCCTTGAGGATGACCCTGGCGATCGAAAGCCTTTGTTTTTCTCCGCCTGAGAGTTTCAGACCGCGGTTTCCGACCTGCGTATCATAGCCATCCGGCTGGGATACGATGAAGTCATGGATATTGGCGATCCTGCAGGCTTCCTCGATCTCTTTTTGTGTCGCATCTGCCTTGGCAAACAGAAGGTTTTCCTTGATCGTGCCATTGAACATGTAGGCCTCCTGGGTGACCATGCCGATGATCGTACGCAGATACTTCAGATCGATATTGCGCACATCGATGCCGTTGATCGTGACTTCACCGGCTTTGACATCATAAAGTCTTGGAAGCAGGTTGACCACTGTGGATTTGCCCGACCCCGAAGGTCCGACGATTGCATACATCTTTCCCGATGGGACTTTGAAGGAAAGATTCTTGATCAATGGGATGTCCTTGGAATAGTAGAATTCGACATCCTTGTATTCGATATCGGTCTTTTTGGACAGATTTGGCTTGATGACGACATTCTTGTTCGTGACATCCGGCTTCATATCCAGATAGGAGAAGATCCTGGTGAATAGTGCCATCGATCTTGTCAGATCGACCGAAACGTTCAGCAAGGATTCAACAGGACGGTAAAGACGATTGATCATGTTGACGGTCGCCGTGATCGTACCGACGGTGATGGCTGTATCATTCATCGCAATGATCAGATAGCCTCCGGCAAGGTAGATCAGCAGCGGACCAAGATTCGTGAAGATGCCCATCACGACCCGAAACCAGCTTCCTGCCCTGGATTCTTTGACAGAGAGATCCGTCACTTCCTTGTTGATCGAACGGAATTTGTTGTTGATGTTGTCTTCCTGGGTAAACAGCTTGATCAGCAAGGATCCCGATACCGACAATGACTCATTGATGACATCGTTGAGCTCATCCATCTTGGCACGGGATTGCGATAAGAGCTGCCAGCGGTTCTTGCCAGCCGATTTGGTCGGAAGCACCAGAAGCGGGATGACCAGGATACCGATCAGTGAGAGCTTGGCATCGATATTGAACAAGGCCACGATCGTCGTCACGACGGTACAGACATTGGAGATGATGTTGGTCAGGATCGAAGAGATGACCGTAGCTACGCCGGATATATCCGAATTCATCCTGGTGATGATGTCGCCCTGTTTTTCGGATGTGAAAAAGGAATGCGGCATGCTTTGCAGATGGGCAAACATCTGGTTTTTCATATCGAAAACGATACGCTGTGAGACCCAGCTGTTGATATAGGATTCAAGGACACCGACCGCATTGGAAACGGCAAGCGTGATGATCGCCAGGATGATGAGCTGTACCAGCAGTTTCAGATCCTTTCCCAGTATCGCATCATCAATGATCCTTGCGGTGATCAAAGACGGCAAAAGACCGAGTACCGATGAAAGGATGATGATCGCAAAAACGATGATCAGCTGCAGCCAGTACGGTTTGAGATAGCTTAAGATCCTTACGACCAGTTCCTTGCTTAATTTTGGAATATTCTGCTTTTCTTCTTCTGTCAGAAAACCTCGCGGCCCAAGCCCAGGTGGCATGATATACCTCCTTGTTTTTAATAAAGTATAACATAAAAACTCCCGTGGCCTTTGTCGTCAGACTTCTGAGACAAGGGCTGCGGGAGCCTTTTATGATCTTAATTTGCGATTAGTACATTCCGCCCATTCCGCCGGCCGGCATTGCAGGTTCCGGTTCCTTGATCGTACCGACAGCTGCTTCGGTAGTGATCAGAAGTCCGGCAATACTTGCAGCGTTGAGAAGTGCGGATCTTGTGACCTTACAAGGATCAACGATACCTGACTTGTACATATCGACCCATTCACCGGTCTTGGCATCAAAGCCGATATTGTTCTTCTGTGTCAGCTGTTTGTCAACGATATCCTTTCCGTTGTGTCCGGCATTCTCAGCGATCTGGTATAACGGCTGGGAAAGTGCCTTGAAGACGATGCTGATACCCTTCTGTACATCCGGATCTTCAGCTTTGACCTTATCCTTGAGGTCTTTGTAGATGGACATCAATGCGCATCCGCCACCGGTAACGATACCTTCTTCGATGGCAGCTCTGGTTGCGTTGAGTGCATCTTCGATCCTGAGTTTTCTTTCCTTGAGTTCGGATTCCGTCGTCGCACCGACCTTGATGACTGCAACGCCATTGGTCAGTTTGGCAAGACGTTCCTTCAGGTTCTTCTTGTCATAATCGGAAGTGCTTCTTTCGATCAGGTTCTGGATCTCAGCGATTCTTTCCTTGAAGGCCTTCTTGGAACCTGTACCGTCAATGATCGTTGTATGTTCCTTTTCAACAACGACCTTCTTGGCAGAACCAAGATCCTTCATCGTCAGATCCTTGAGCTGCATGCCCAGATCCTTGGATACGAATGTTGCACCGGTCAGGATCGCGATATCCTGCAGATTAGCCTTCTGGTTGTCACCGAAGCCCGGAGCCTTTGTCGCAACGACATTGAATGTTCCTCTGAGCTTGTTGACGATCAACGTGGAAACGACTTCGTTTTCAAGATCATCCGCAATGATCAGCAATGGCTTGTTGGCCTGAACGATCTGTTCAAGAACAGGCAGGACTTCCTGGATCGTCGTGATCTTCTGATCTGTGACTAAGATCGCCGGATTTTCCATGACGACCTGCATCTTTTCTCTGTCAGAGACCATATATGGTGAAATGTAGCCCTTGTCATATCTCAAGCCTTCGGTAACTTCCAAAGAAGTATCGAAGCCCTTGGATTCATCAACGTTGATGACGCCGTTCTTGCCGACTTTTTCCATCGCTTCAGAAACGATCTTGCCGACTTCCTCGGAGCTTGAAGAGATGGCTGCAACATTGGCGATCTCAGAAGAAGAATCGATCTTTCTTGCACTGCTGAGAAGCTTTTCGGAAACTTTCTTTGAAGCTAACTCAATACCTTCTCTTAACAATACCGGGTTGGCGCCCTTTTCAACAGCGTCAAGTCCGGAATGGATCATTGACTGTGCGAGCAATGTTGCCGTCGTCGTACCATCACCTGCGGAATCGTTGGTGTGGTTTGCGACTTCATAGATCATCTTCGCACCCATGTTTTCGAATGTATCTTCGAGTTCGATCTCTTTTGCGATCGTGACACCGTCATTGACGATGAGCGGTGAACCATAACCCTTGTCGAGGATGACGTTCCTGCCCTTTGGTCCTAACGTGATCTTGACTGCATCCGCAAGTGTATCAACACCCTTCAATACGGATTCTCTTGCATCTTTTGAATATTTAACGATCTTTGCCATAATTTGCCTCCTAATCTACGATAGCCAGAATATCTTCGGCTTTGATGAGAATGTATTCGGTATCACCGTCTTTGACTTCGGTTCCGGAATACTTCTTGTACATGACCTTGTCGCCCTTCTTCAAAGGCATTTCGTAGACTTTATCATCTATTTTGATCTCTTTGCAGCCACTGACTGCTGCAACGACTGCATACTCTTCGTTTTTTTCTTTCTGGGAAATGATGATCCCGCTCTGTGTCTGGTTTGAAGCTTCAACTTTCTTCAATAACACATTGTTATATAAAGGTTTAATCATATCTTTATTTCCTCCTACATTACTTTATTATAATCATTTATAGCACTCAGTCAATAAGAGTGCTAATAATTAGCATCACATTATCACTCCAAAAAAAAAAGGCGATCACTCGCCTAATTGCTGCCAAGGATCTTGATCAGCATGATCGTTGTATAAGTGTATGCCTCCACCGGATAATCCTTCATATCGATACTGTTGGAATTGACTAAGATGTGGCCATCCACGACTTTCGATACGATGACGGTATGTGACAATCCGTTGTTTCCGACGATGATGATGTCACCCGGCTGCGCATAATACAGATTCACATTGGCATCGGCCGCCATGCCCTTTCCTTCGTTCCACTTGGCATAGTTGTAGAAATAGCCGACATTGACCCAGGAACGCGTCCTGCCGGTAGCCGTTTCTTCCTCGTTGATCTCCGGCTCGTAATCGGGATCTTCGACATAGCACTTCCACTGTTCCTCGCCAAAGTAATCCAAAGGAATACCGCCTTCAAGAAGACATTGCGACGCATAGTTCTGACAGTTGCCGCCTTCATCGGTGAAGTTGTACCAGATCGGATTGCGCGAATGGTAGTACTGATTGGCATAGGCGACTGCCTTATTCCGGTCAAAGACCTTCGTAAAGCTTTTTTCACTCACATAAGGCTGCTTTTCTGCCTTGGGCTTGAGCACCTCATGGTTGTATACGTACATGTCTTTCAGCTGTTTTGTGTAATATTCGTAAATGGTGTTGACGTCATCGATGGTTTCGCTGTCATCGTAAAACGTCAGATAGTAACCCTGCACTTTTTCAAGATCGGCGATCTTATAGCCATCGGCGGTCTTGTTTATCTTAAAGTAGTTTTCGATATCAAAGGTCTTTGACTCGATGCCGTTCAGAAAGGCAAAGCACATCGTATCATCCTCAAGGACATCGACGTAGATCGTATCACCCTGCGTCCGGTAATCACTGATGGTCAGATCGTAGTGGGCGGAAGTCATCGTGAAATCAAATTCGTAGTTTTTTCTTGACTCAACACAAAGCCGGATCGCCTTGTCGGAGATCTCTTTCATCAGTTCGTTGTCAAACAAAGAAGACAGATCTGCCACTTCCAGTGTAAACACTGACCTGTAGTAGGCATCCATATAGGCGATGATCAGATCCTTGACAGGTGAAGGAACATTAAATTCATCATTGAAGGTCCCTACAAACGAAGTCGGAACGACCACTTCTTCAGGAACGACGACTTCCTGCTGCTGAGGTTCAGCTTCTTCTTTCTTTTCACCCATGTCCATGTTTAAAGCCCCGATCAGCGTCAGGCTCAACATGGTGACCAGTATCAGTATCATCAATATGCTGCTTTTCATTTTCATGTTTTAATTATAATCCAAATGAAAGATCCTTTTGTCTGAAGGATCTTTTTTCTGTTTTCCCTTTACTTTGAAAGTATCGTCTTTTTCATATTCGCGAAGATCTGTTTGCGGATCCTCGCGTATGCGGCGACATCTTCAATGCTTAAGCCATCGTAGCAGATCGAGCGGTAATCTTCCTCCGCCTTGTCGAGCTGTTCATCCATTGCGGAAGGAATATACTGATAAGAGACCTTGTCCCCTTCAAAGATGCGGAAATCCGCGATCTTGAGATAAGACATCGCTGTGAGCTTCGCCATGGACAAGGCGGCAGAAGCCCCATTGATGCCGCAGGCATCGGAAACTTCCTCCATCGTACACTTGTCTTTCTTCTTGTACATGTAATAGAGGATGCGGACATCATTGAGTTCCAGCGAATTGGCTTGCGCAACGGCATCAAGGATCCGGTCGAAGACGATATCGCTCAGCCGGTCAAACTGCAGTTCATGGGCGATATTGCCGTTTTCATACAGTTTTTCTTCCGTACCGAGCTTCTTGACATCATCGACAAACGGCAATGACATGGCATCCGTTGAAACAGATACCAGGAAGCCATAGATGATCGGCTTTCTTGCCTCATATTCTTCTTCATCCATGATCTGCTTGTAGAAGTCGTTGTAGTATTTGATGACGGTCGTCTTCATCTTGACGGCATTTTCGATATTCAGGTTCTGTGCAACTAAAGACCCTTCCGTCTTCACGTAGTAATAGACCGGATTCTTTAGAACAGAGATCGTATTGACATGTACGAGGTATTGCAGATTGAAGATCGCATCTTCACTGAAGGAGATGTTTTCATCCATCTGCACATGATAGGTATCGATGATCTCTTTCTTGTACAGTTTGTTCCAAAGGACACCATAGTAAAAATCTGCCGGCGTCAGCAGCATCTTGTCTGCATATTCATTCCTTGTGATGACACCGCCCTTTTTGATCGAACCCTTCTTCGAAGCCTTCTCATTGACGACGCGGTAGAAATCGGCGATGACCATATCGCTGTCATCCTCTTCCATCGCTCTGACGAGAAGCTTCGTTGAATCAAACGGCAGGAAATCATCGGCATCCACAAACTGTATGTATTTCCCCTTCGCCAGGGAAAGGGCGATGTTCCGCGTTGATGAGACACCGCTGTTTTTCTTGTGGATCGGAACGACGCGGCTGTCGTTTTTTGCGTATTCGCTGATGATCTGAAAGGAATTATCCTTGGAGCCATCATCCACCAGGATGATCTCAATATCCTTATAGTCCTGCGCCAGGATGGAATCCACACAGCGATTCAGAACTTTTTCGCCGTTATAGACCGGAACAATGATCGAAACTTTGCACATAAGATTCAGTTCTCCTTAAACAAAACGTATTTTTCAAAAGGAAACAGGACAGCCAGCTGTACAAGGCCGGCCGCTGAAGCAGCGATCGTCCTCGCCAGTGCTCTTAAGGATGTCTTGCTTAAATAAGATACGATGACGCCCTGCAGCCACGTTGAAAACAGGATCAAAGCCATCAAAACGATCAGATACATTACCATGCCTTTCTTTGTTCCCTTGCCTTTGAAGGTCGTCTTCATATTGACGAAGTAGCTGTAGATATTGGCAAGGAAATTGGAAAGGAAGAACGGCAGCACATAGCCCCAGGTCGTGACACCGTCAACAACATATTTGCTTCCCGCTTCAAACAGGACTGCCGGATCAAAGAATCCTCTTAAAAAGACAGGCAGTTTTGCCTTGAGACCATCAAAGAAGAAAGGCAGAAGATTTGCCAGCAGGAACTGTATGATCGAAGTCGAAAAGGAAACGATATTGAATTTGACGAACTGCCACCATCCTTTGTTTCCGTATTTTTCATCAAGTTTTTTAAAAATGTTCATATAAACTCACCAGCTTTCATTATAAGCTGTTCAAAGAAAAAAGACACTTTCCTTTTACAGGAAAGCATCATTGTATCAGGCCTTGAAAACGGGACCCTTTTTGCGGATGATCTCTTCAAGCTGCCGTATCAGATCCTCCTTCATCTTTGCAGGAAGTTCCATCTTCTTTACATGATCCAGGTACTCGTACACATCCATCTCACCGCTGAGGAACATCCTGGTCATATTCTCACCCAGTTCCATCGTGACGTTGTTGATGTCTGTCTTTCGCATGGAACGAAGTTCATTTGGCGTATGTCCGCGGTTTTGTCTTAAACGTGAGTTTCCTTCAAGTTCTATAAAGAGATCGAAAAAGCCTTGAACCTCTGTTTCGTCCATAAGGATCCCATAGAGTTCCATAAGCCTCGCCGTATCATCGAACATTTTCCTCACTTCACTGTTGTGAATGATATAAAGTATCCCGTCCATCAATCTGTCCGTAAGAAGATCCCTGTCATTTCCTTTGAAGCGTTTGCGGATATATCTTCTGAGCTTGTCATAGTCTTTCGGCTTTTCAAAGTCGCCCTGACCATAGGCCCAGTATCTTTCGAGATCATCGCAGACGTAGAAAGGTTTATCCATATGTTCGGAAAACATCTTGCAGATGTCGTCATCGTCAAAGAACTCATCACAGATCACGTATCTGCGGTCCGTTGTCGGAATGACCTGGTAGATCCTTGTGAACTTGTTTTTTCTTTCTTTCAGATCGGCGTTCATTTCCTTCTTTGTCAGATCCGGATAAAACTTCTTCATGATCACATAGGCATCATCCGAATAGATCGCCCCATAGAGCTTCACAAAGCTCAGATAAAATTTTCTGAATTCACTTGCTTTCATGATCCATCCTCAATATATCGTTCAAGTTCATCCGCGTGACCTTCAAACAGGAATGTATCAAAGCCAAGCTTTCCGGCTGCTTCGATATTGTCCTTCCGGTCATCGATGAATATGCATTCATCCGCTGTCAGGCCATAGCGTTCCAGCAGGATCTCATAGATCTTCGGATCCGGTTTCATCACGTGTTCAAAGGCTGAAACGACCACCCCGTCAAAGAAAGAAGCGCAGCTGACACTTGGCCAGTAGTCTTTCTGCATGACGCTGGCATTGGACAGAAGGTAGATGCCATAGCCTTTCTGCTTCAGTTTAAAGACAAGATCATTCATCCCATCGATCATGATGATGGGATCGCACCACCCGCTGATCAGAGGTCTCGCATAGCTTTTTAAGTGTTCCGGAAGTTCGGGTTCAACGACCTCGATCATCCTTTGTTCATCGAGGTCACCATGATCCATCTGTTTCCACAAAGGCGAATCATAGATCTTTTCCTTCAATAGTCCCCTGTCTTTTTCATCCGTGATGGCAAGACGGTCCATGAATATTTCCGGGTCAAAACCGATGATGACCTTCCCCATATCAAAAACGATATTTTTTATATTTTTTCTCATCACTGTCATATTAACACGAAAGCGGGAACATATGCATTCCCGCTTTCATCACATATTATTCTTAGCAGAGCGAAATAAATTCGTCGATCTCATCCGCCAGGATCTGCAATGATGCACGCCAGAATTCCTTGTCGGTCAGATCGATGCCGGCAACTTCAGCAGCACCTTCAACACTGGTCGTACCGGTCGCTTTCAAAAGCTTCTTGTACAGCGGAACGAAGCTTTCGCCTTCCTTGAGATATTTCGCATATAAGCCTCTGGCAAACAGACCGCCAAAGGCATATGGGAAATTGTAGAAGCTCAGATGGCCGGAATAGTAGTGGCTCTTGCAGCACCACATATACGGATGAAGCTTATCCTGATCAAGGCCATCGCCATAAGCCTTCTTCTGTGCTTCCAGCATCAGCTCGCAAAGACGGTCGGCAAACATGAATTCACTGTTCCGGTTTTCAAATACGGAAGTTTCAAACAGATATCTGGAATAGATGTCGCAGATGATCTGGGTGGCATCCTGCAGCTGGTTTTCGATGAGTGCTCTTCTGGCGATCGGGTCTTTTTCCATACTGATCGCCGCGTTCATCGCAACGACTTCATTGAAGGTCGAAGCTGTTTCAGCGACCGGCATTGAGACATCGCGGTTGAGCAGTGAATTGTCCTTGAGACAATAGTTGTGGAATGCGTGGCCGAGTTCATGGGCGAGCGTGATCACATCGCCAAGCTGTCCGCCGAAATTGGTCAGGATACGGCTCTGTTTTGCATTGTTGAGTTCTGCACAGAACGCACCGCCGACTTTTCCCTCGTGCGGATAGAAATCGATCCAGGCTTCATCAAACGCCCTGGCGATCATTTCCGTCTCTTCCTTGTCAAAGGTCGAGAACAGATCGACAAGGTAGTCTCTGGCATCCTGCGTCGAATACTGTTTGTCGTTTCCTTCAAGCGGGGCAAACAGTTCATAGAACGGAAGGCCGTTTTCATAGCCCAGCAGTTTTGCCTTGGCCTTCAGATACTCCCAGAACTTCGGAAGATATTCTTCCATCGCAGAGATCAAAGCATCCAGCGTTTCCTTTTTCATATGCGCATTTTTCAGTGTTTCATCCAGAGGTGATTCATAGCCTCTGAGTTCACAATGGTGCAATACTTCCAGCTTGATGGAATTCAAAGAGAATGCGATCGCATCCTTGATCCGCTCATAGGACTTCAGTTCTGCCTCATAGGCGTTTTTACGCACTGCAGGATCTGCGTCATACGCCAGATTTCGGATGTCCGAAAGATTAGTTGTCTTTCCTTCGTATTCGACCGGGACGACAGAAGTCAGATAGCTTTGAAGATCCGACCAGGCAGAAGAACCGGAGATCTCATATAAGGAGATCACTTTTTCCACTTCCGCAGAGAGCGTATACTTTGCGCTTTCCCTGATCTGGCTCAGATAGAATTCATGTTCCTTCAATAAAGGATCCGAATCAATAACGGAAGAAAGATCTTCAAGATCGGCAATGTATTTTACCAGTGCCGTTCTTGGTGCGGCGAGCGCTGACATCCTGGAAGAAAGTCTTCCGAGTATCGATGCCGCCTTGATGTCCGATGTATTGACTGACTGGCTCAGGGAAGCAAATGAGAAAAGATCCGATGCTTTTTCGATCAGTTTCTGATTCAAGACGATCGCCTTTTTCAGAACTTCCTTTGGCTCGCCTTCAAGCTTTTGCGCAAAATCGGAGAATTCTTCGATCAGTGCAACGAGTGCTTTTTCATCCGCTTCAAATCCGGGATCATCATATCCCTTGTACAATATGTCCAATGACCATTCTTTATTCATGAAAGATCCACCTCTCCGTTATGAATTATAGCATCTTCCTAAGTGACATAGAAAAAGGCAGATCCTAAGACCTGCCCTTGAATCAGTGATACTGAAGCGAATTAACGATTAACCTAATTCAGCGAAGTATTTGATTGTTCTTACCATCTGAGATG
>DESX01000034.1 GCA_002362065.1 Solobacterium sp. UBA3303 | reverse complement strand
CCTTAGCAGCACCAGTAGAGTTAGGGACGATGTTTGCAGCGCCAGCTCTGGCTCTCTGCAGGTCACCTTTTCTGTGAGGTCCGTCAAGGATCATCTGGTCACCAGTGTAAGCATGAACAGTTGTCATGATACCAGACTGGATCGGAGCGTAATCGTTCAGAGCCTGAGTCATTGGTGCCAAGCAGTTGGTCGTGCAGGAAGCAGCAGAGATGATCTTGTCATCAGCTGTTAAAGAAGTGTGGTTGACATTGTAAACGATTGTCGGAAGGTCATTTCCAGCCGGAGCAGAGATAACGACTTTCTTAGCACCTGCATCGAGGTGAGCCTGTGCCTTTGCCTTTGAAGTATAGAAGCCTGTGCACTCTAATACGACATCGACATCTAATTCAGCCCAAGGAAGGTCTGCTGCCTTCGGCATAGCATAGATCGTGATTTCCTTGCCATCAACAGTGATGGAACCAGGAACTTTTACAGTCTTGCCATCTTCTTCGAATTCAGGTTCCTTAGAAGAAACTGTGTGAAGATTTTCGCCGAATTTACCGCAGTATCCACCCTGTGCAGAGTCATACTTTAATAAATTTGCTAACATTTTTGGGCTCGTTAAATCGTTGATTGCTACAACTTCGTAACCCTCAGCACCGAACATCTGACGGAAAGCTAATCTTCCGATACGTCCGAAGCCATTAATTGCAACTTTTACTGCCATAATGATTTTTCCTCCTAATTTTATGACTACATATATATTATAAGGTTTTTCGTACTTTTTTAAACATGAATTACATGAAAAAAGGAAGAATTTCTCTTCCTTTTTCATCAACCAATTTTACTTAACGGTGATCGAAGTGATGTGAGGCTGAGGTCCTTCATACCAGTATAAGAAACCTTCCAGATCGACGACCTGACCAACTTCAAGAGCCTTTGCAGCTTCGTATACATCAGAGCCGGCGTAGCACAGCTTTGACTCAACAAGGAACGTATAAGTCATACCGTCTTTTTCAACGTTGAAGTAGACATCATCGCCTTCTGTACCGGAACCATCCCAGTTGTAAATGAAAGCAGCACCTGCATCATTGGCAGCGACGACAGTCATGTCGGTAAGAGCGACCTTCTGGTTCATGTAAGCAGCCGGATCTGTCGGCAAAGCGGCAGTGATATCGACAGGTTCTGCAACATACTTGTCGCCATCATCGATGACAGTGGCGGTCGCATCCGTCAGTTCGACTTCACCAGACCATTCAGCTTTCGTACCTGTGACCTGGACCTTCATGCCGTTTCCGATACCCTTCCAGCCTTCCTTCATATCAGCGGATTCAACGATCTTCGCGTAATCTTCTTCGGAAAGCTTAGCACCGTAAACAAAGTAAGCACCCTCTTTGTTCTGCAGATACAAAGAAGCACCTGCATCGTAATTCTGGGCAGCCTGAACGTAAGCCTCAACTGTTACGACTGCAGAACCGTCTGTCGGAAGAGCTGCAAATTCTTCATAAGTGGAGACCTTGACTTCTTCCGCCGGAGTTTCTTCAGCCGGAGTTTCTTCTGCCGGAGTCTCTTCAGCCGGTGCTGGTTCAGCCTGCTTAGCGCAGCCAGCCATCGTGAACACGATGAGCAGACTCAATAAAACAGTAAGTAATTTCTTCATTTTTTTCTCCCTTCCTCAGGGTATTCCTGAGAACAATACTATGATAGCACGATAGATAAACGGATTCAAAAACAAGGATCTTACGACCCTTGCTTCTGTTTTCTGTATTCATTCAGATAATAGATACCGATAAACACCCACACGGCTCCTAAAGTACCTAACAGGACTTTGGAAGCTGTCGGCAGCGGACCGAGATCCTGTTTCGATCCGGAAGAGCTGCTCTGATCGAGATGGTAGAGAGATCTGGTATCGTCATAGAGCTTTTCGATGAAACCATCATCGATGCTTTCCTTGCGGCGCACTGCCTTGCAGGTGCTTTCGATCAGACTGCCTGCCGCATCTCTCAGCGATGCGGAGCCGTTGAAGACCGGCGTGACGAAGGTGTTTCGCGTATTGTCGATCAGCAGTTTTGAGGCCGCGATCTTGACGTTGTAGTGTTCGACATTGTCTTCGCCGCTTCTTGCGATGTAGTCTTTGTACTCCTCGCTGTTCAAAGCCTTATAGGTGACCGGCACATAGCCTTCGGTCTTGCCATAGGCAATCTGTATATCGTTGCTGACAAGATACTGGGCAAACAGCCACGAAGCCAATACTTCACTGCTGTCTTCCTTATTAAATATACATAAGGACGGACCCTGCGAGATCATTCTGATGTTTTGCGTATCATACTGCGGGATCGGACGAACGACCGTTTCAAACGGAACGATTTTCTCTTCCGGAATATCCACTAATGGCGCATCCGTACCCATCCAGGTCGCACCGGCAGTCGAATCGATCGCAAAGATGCACTGGCCGGCATTGAGGAAGTTTGCCGGATAGGAAGAGATCTTGAAGGTCGAAAACGCACCGTTTCCCGCATGTCTGGCGATCTCTTTGAGGATCTGAGAAGTCGTTTCGTTAAATATCGCGATATTGCCGTTTTCATCGGAATATGGCGCATCGAGCTGTTTCAGCATCGAGATCATCATATTGTCCGTCGACTTGTAGATGAACGGGATCAGAACTTTCTGGCCGTTGACCAGGAAATTCCCCTCTTCATCCTTCGCCATGGCGGCTTCTGAAACTTCAAAGATGAAATCCCAGGTCAGTACATCCGGGACCTCATAGCCAAGCTTCTCGACGAGATCCTTGTTGATATAGGTCGCTTCGGTCGAACGCATGTATGGAAGTGCGTAGTAATGCGAACCGATGATGCCCTCATTGAGAAATTCCGGGACCATTTCTTCAAAGGATGGGCCGTCAAAGCGAAGTTCGCTTCCGTCAAGTCCGTATCGCTCATCATGCAGCAGTTCATCAAGCGGCACGACCGTATCCGCACCCGTCAGATAGGTGGCGATGTGGTCAGGATATGTGATACAGACATTTGGCGTTGTATTGGTCGAAATGTTGGTGATGACATCGTTGTATATCCTTGAATAATCCGTATACAGTTTCAGATTCACCGTGATGTTTGGATACAATGTCTGGAAATCAGTGATCGCCTTTTTGTAGACGTTCACCTGGTTGATGTTGGTATCGTTCTTCGCCCAGAAGGTGATCTCGTATTGTCTGTTTTCATCAAGCGATTCCGGTACGGAAAAGGAAATGCTCGATTTTGATCCATGGCAGCCCGCAAGGCAAAGACTAAGCAGTACGCTTAAGAATAACAAGATCGTCTTTTTCATCCTTTGGTACCTCCTCTGGAAACACCTTCCATGATCTTCTTGTGGAAGATAAGGAAGATGATGATCAGCGGGATCGATATGACAACGACTGCCGCCATCATGGCCGGGATGTTCTCTCTGCCAAAACCGGATTCACGGATCGTCTGGATGCCGTTGGAAACTAAGAAATAGTTTTCATCATCGGTGATCAGTCTTGGCCAGACGTAGGCATTCCAGCATTCGATCACCTTCAGGATCAGCACGGTGACGATCGTCGGACGGCAGATCGGGATCATGACCTTCCACAGATATTTGAAATCGGAAGTACCATCGACCTTGGCCGCCTTATAGAGTTCTTCCGGGATCTGTTCGAAATTCTCTTTCAGAAGGTAGATATAGAAGATACTGGTGACACTTGGCAGTATCAGGCCCGGGAAAGAGTTTCTCAATCCGGCATTGGTGATTGTGACGAAATTGGTGATGATGACCAGTTCATTCGGGATCATCATCAAAGACAGAAACATCGTAAAGACAAGATCCTTGCCCTTGAAATCCAGTCTGGAAAAGGCAAAGGCCGACAATACGACGATCACCATCATCAGAAGCGTCGTGATGACCGTAAAGATGATCGTATTGACAAAATACTTCGCCAAAGGAACAGCCGTAAAGGCCTGTATGTAGTTCTCCAGTGTCGGAGACAGCGTGAAAAACTGCGGTATGTATTCGGCGTTATAAGCTGCATAGGACTTCACGGAAGTCAGCAGCATCCAGTAAAACGGGAACAGGACGATGATCGCCCAGAAGATAAGCAGCGCAAAGATCACCACCGTCCATATGGTATTTCTCGTTCTGCTTTTTCTTTCAATTTCTTTTATCTCATTCATAGGATTACTGGTAGTGGACATTTTTCTTCGAAACCATCAGGTTGATCATCGTGATCGTCAGAACGATCATGAATAAGATCAGTGCAGCAGCTGAGGCAAAGGACGGATAGCCTCCGGAGTTGCCGTATAACATGTCATAGACATAGCCGACGATCGTATTCATGCCGGCCGCATTGAGGTCAACGCCAAACAAGGCAACGACATCCGAATATGCCTTGAACGCACCGATAAAACCGGTGATGATCAGATAAAACAGTGAAGGTGAGATCATCGGCAAGGTGATCTTGTAAAAGATCCGCCATTTCGATGTTCCATCCACCCTTGCGACATTGTAGTAATCCTTGTTGACGGAAGCCAAGGCTGAAGTCAGGATCAGGATCTTGAACGGCAATACGACCCAGATCGTATAGAAACAAAGAACGAACATTTTCGCCCAGTAAGGACCTTCGATAAAATCGATCGAAGCGATGCCAAACGTATTGAGTAGCAGATTGATGAGACCTTCGGAATATGCCGTCTTTTTAAACAGGATCATGAAGACCAGACCGACCGCCAGCGTATTGGTCACATACGGAAGGAAAAAGATCGTCTGAAACAGATCCTTGAGTTTTTTGATGGAATTGAGTGCCAGCGAGATCAAAAGCGCGATCCCGGTCGATAGCGGTACGGTGATGATGACTAAGATAAAGGTATTCTTGAGTGCCTGCAGAAAATAAGGATCGTGCAGGACATAGGAATAATTGTAAAGACCGATGCCCTGGTATTGCTGGGAAGCGAAGTTGTAGCCCTCCTCAAAGGAGTAGATCAAAACATCGATCAGAGGATAGATCATAAATACCCCGATGAACACCAAGGCCGGAAGCAGATACAGCCAGCCTTTCAGATCGTTTTTCTTTTTCATCGGATCACGCTTTCATCTTTTTTGGAGAAGACATGGACCTTGTTCGGTTTCAGATCGAATGTGATCACACCGTCATTGATATAGACCGGCTCATCTGCGGAAATGATGGCGCGGATATCCTCATCGGAAATGCATTTATCGTTGTGACAGACGATGCTGGTATCCCTGCCCGTCGTCTCCGTGCGGTCATACTTGCATTTGAAGGAACCGTTTTCCTTCGGATCGAAGGCCTCCGGGCGCACGCCGATATAGACTTCCTGATCCTCAACGTTCCTTTCGCCGATCCTGTCATCACCGATATAAAGGCCATGGTCCCTGATATAGCCATCAAAGACATTGATCGCCGGTGTACCCAAAAATTTCGCAACGAAGAGATTGATCGGATCGTTATAGACTTCCTGTGGCTTGCCCATCTGCTGCAGCACACCGGCCGACATGACGACGATCATATCCGAGATTGACATCGCCTCTTCCTGGTCGTGGGTGACAAAGATCGTTGTGATACCGGTCTCTTTCTGTATCCTGCGGATCTGTTCCCTGGTCTGAAGGCGCAGTCTGGCATCGAGGTTTGAAAGCGGCTCATCGAGCAATAAGACGCCCGGTGTTTTGACCAGGGCTCTTGCGATCGCCACACGCTGCTGCTGACCACCGGAAAGTTCACTTGGTCTGCGGTCCATAAGCATCTCGATCTGTACGAGTTTTGCGGCCTCAAGTGCCTTTTCTTCCATGACTTCCTTGCTCAATTTGTCAGCCCCTTTGAGATTTTCCAGAGGAAACATGATATTCTGCCTGACGGTCAGGTGCGGATACAGTGCATAGTTCTGAAAGACCATGCCGACGCCTCTGTTTTCCGGAGGCAGCTTGCTGACATCCAGGTCACCGAAAAAGATCTTTCCGGATGTCGGTTCTTCCAGCCCGCAGATCAGATTGAGCGTCGTCGATTTGCCGCATCCCGAAGGTCCCAGCAAGCCGACAAGTTTTCCGTCCGGTATCTCAAAATCAAAGTCATTGACAGCCGTTACGATCTCATTTTTATTATGTTTGGAAATAAACTTCTTAGTCAGATGTTCAAGTACGATTTTCATGTTTTATCCCCTCGATATCTAACTTTTATTATAAAATTAAAAACCTGCAGTTTTCTACAGGTTTAGTTTCCTTTGATATCAAAATAGAACTTGGAATATTCCCCTTTCAGGGACTCGACACCGCACTCCATTCCATGTGCTTCCAGCAATTGTTTTGCCAAAGAAAGGCCGATCCCGGAGCCGATATGATGACGCTTATGTTCCTTGTCGACTTTATAGTAGCGATCCCAGATATTACCAAGATCTTCCTTGTCGATCCCTTCGCCGTTGTCATAGACATAGATGCGAAGTCCGTCTTCATTCCGTTCACTTCCGATGATGATCTTCTGTTTTTCCTTATCGTTATAGTTTAAGGAATTGTTGATGAAGTTGTATAAGACCTGTTTGATGCGCTTGATATCGATCTGTATCTTCTGATCTTCCTTGCAGTCCAGGATCAGTTCAATGCCCTGCGTCTCACAATACTTTTCATATTGCCGGTATACACTTTCAAGAAGTTCCTTCACCGTGATCTCTTCCTTGTGCAGTTCAAGTCTGATCGCATCGATCTTGGAGATGTCGATCAGATCATCGACCAAAGTCGAAAGACGTTTCGCCTCATCAATGATCACATTGATGTTTTCCTCCGTATTCTCTTCCGGCAGATCACGGATCATCTCTCCATAGCCAACGATCATCGTCAGCGGTGTCCGCAAGTCATGCGATACATTGCCAAGCAGTTCCTTCTTCGCCTTTTCCGCTTTCAGGATATCCTCATTTGCCTTCTCCAGGGTATTATTTAGCTCATCAAATTCCAGCGAGACTGTTTTGACAGAATGCGGATCATAGGCGCCTTTGGAAAGGTTCTTGGATTCGCTGTTGATCTGTTTGATCGGACTGATGACATATCGCGAGATCGCAAAGGCCAGGATGAGTGTTGTGACGATGATGATCGCCAGGATCAGCAGGTATTGCGACTTGATCGTTGAGATCGTCGTATTGAGCGGTGTGATCTGTGAAGAGACCATGACCATGACCATCTCATCATCGTGGGTGATCATCTTGGCAAAGATGTAGACATCCTCCGGTTTGTCCATGAAATGTCTCTGGTAACGGAAATTATCAAAGAGCTTTTCCCCGTTTTCCGTTTCATTCACCTCAGCTGCGATCGCGTTGATCGTATTGTTGTCGATGCCCCTTAAAGTACAGGCGCCGGTATAGGACAGATCCGAATCATTGGAAACGACACGGACGCAGACTTCGTTTGACATCGAAAGATGTTCGATCTCATCTTCAAAATCATCATCACCAACCAGCAGGGCAATGGAACTGCCCACGTTCTGCAACGACTTCATTTTATTGGCTTTGTAAAAATCGTCCAGAAACGTCGTCTGAACGAAGTATACAAGTCCCATGACTCCCACTACAAACAGAAGCAGGATGAGTGTCAGCTGCAGACGCAGACTATATTTCTTTTTCAAAGCGGTATCCCACACCTCTGATCGTCGTTATATAATTGCCGTATTCCTTTAAATCTTTCCTTAAAAGCTTCATATGTGTATCCAGAGTCCTGTCATCTGAATCATATTCATAGCCCCAGACCTTGGAAATGATCGCCTGTCTTGTCAAAGCGTTCCCCATATTCTTCATCAGATACAGCAAAAGTTCGTATTCCTTGTTGGCAAGATCGATACGTTCGCCTTTGATCGAGACCATATGCGCATCTTCATCCAGGACGAGCTCATTGACCACGATCCTGTTTGTTGACTTCATCTCTCTTTTCAGGATGACCTTGATGCGCATCATCAGTTCCTTCAGCGAGAACGGTTTTGTCACATAATCTTCCGCACCGATATCAAAACCATAGATGCGGTCGTATTCCTGACCTAAAGCCGTCAGGAAAATGCACGGAACATCCTTGATCTGCTTCATTCGTTTCAGCGTTTCATAACCATCCATCTCCGGCATCATGACATCCAGTACGACCAGATCGAAATCTTCCCTTTCAAAATACTGCAATGCCTCTTTGCCGTTACACGCCAACACCGTCTCATGTCCTTCATGAGCTGCATATTTTCCGATCATTTCACGGATCTTTTCTTCATCATCTACGATCAATAGTTTTGCCATAATTCAATATTAACCTCAAAATGTGAATTTCAACTGAATTTTCTACTTCCAAATTTCTTTTTTTATTATATAATAGTTATTGTCCTTGCGGATTAGCCAAGCGGTAAGGCAGTGGACTCTGAATCCACCATTTCGAAGGTTCGAATCCTTCATCCGCAGCCATTGACTTTAAAAAGCCTTTATTTAAAGGCTTTTTTGTTTGTCATCGATGGCGCAAACGCCTTTTTGGCAAGAATTTGGCAAGATTCTGGCAAGATTAGCGCTTGACCAGTGCCCGAAATTCTGGAATATCCGCCGTCAGAAAGAGGCAGAATTCTTCCCCGATTTCGATGATTCTTCTTTCCTCCTCCGCTGAACTGTGGGTATATCCTGAGTGAACGTCTGTACCAACGGAATGGCCTAGATACACTTTCCGGTCGTATTCATCAATGTGGCCGTTTTTCAGCATTGTGTTGAAGGCATGCCTCGCCAAATGGTTCTTTTCCTTTTTATGCCTGTCATCTTCATCCATCAGTCCACACCTGCTGTTGATCTCTATCAGTTTATTGTCAAATGTCTTGAGACTGTAGGGATCAAGCGCCAGATCATCTCTTCTTGCAAGACCAAGCCGGCAGAACAGATACATTTTATTTGAATAAATCGTAAGTTTCTTCAGCCGGTCAATGTATGCCTTCAGGTACTCGGCGATGGAATCCGGAAGCAGGATCGTTCTTTCTGCATCCGTTTTGGTCGATGTCTCTTCCCAGGATTTTCTGGTGCTCTTTCTGTCAGGATGCCACGAGATAGACCGGTCAATCAGCAGCGTCTTTTTCTCGTAATTGAATTTACAGGGTTTCAGCGCGTTTGCTTCATCGATTCTCATACCGGTACAACTGATCATCAGTTGCAGACCGAACGCCGGATTATATATACCGTAATCGAGCTTCGCCAGTTCCTGGATGATGATCTTCATGGAATCTTTGTAGTTTCCTGAAAGCTTTTCACCAACCTCCTTGGAGTATTTCTTCCTGGTCTTGGTCATCTTGGGCATCTCGACTTCTTTGTCGACATCTATTTCTGTTTCAACATCAAACCATCTGATCGTTTCTTTGAACAGCATTTTGAAATACATCAGTACCTCGTGCTGCATGCCGACAGAGAGTTTCTTTGCCTTTCCGTCCTTATCGGTTTTGTTGGATTTCTCTTCCGCTCTGATGTGATGGACAAAATGAGCAATATCCCCTCTTGTGATCTGCGCCACCGGTTTGTTTTCGAAAAACGGCAGGATGTGATATCGGATCGTCGTGTCCTTCTTGTTGTAGCTGCTGTATTTGAGTTCCCCGTTCTGATAGGCAGCCTCATGTTTTTTCATGAGTATTCTGTATCCATCTTTCAAGGTAACCAGCAAAACTTTCCGTTTCACCTTTATCTCGGCTTTTGCATCATCCAGTTCCGTTTCACCAAACGCCAATCGCCGATATATATCTTCTGCCTTTTCAAAGGTATCAAACCCTCTTAAGGACCTGTTTCGAAAGACTATCCGAAAGTAGATTTCCCTTCTATATATATAAGGATATATTGGAATTCGGCTCCTTCGGTATCTGTCCAGTTCTTCCTTTACGATCCGTTTGTCTTCATCATTGAATTCTTCAGTTCTTTTTCGAGTCAGTTCATAGATGACTCTGTTGTACACGGATCAGACTCAATTCCGTTTGCCTGATCTTGCAACAGATTCTGTAACAGCCATATTGTGAAAATAATCAATGTTCAAACCCGCCGCCTTCAGAATCAGGTCGGTAGGAACTCCCGATCCAGCAACAAATCTTCCCTCTTTTTCTGCAAGTTTCAGCGCCTTATCTCTAAGCACGATCGCAGAAGGCTGACCGATTGAAAGAAGTGAACGGATCTGTTTTAAGGTGATGTTCGGGTACATGAGTATCATGTCTACTTTTTCACCCCAGGTTATACTTTTCATAATATGTAATTCCTTTCTACAAACTGACATTTGTTTTCTTCAATTGCCTAATATAAACCGCTATGGTTATTTTTCAAAGATCAAATGTTAATATTTTTTTATTTACTATATATTTTATTAACAACTACATTATCTCATTCATCTGCATTTAGTGTCAAACTCTTTATGTTTTTGTCACAATAAAGTGACTGATATAATTATTATTAAGGGAACAAGTATGGCTTTTTCACATTATTGTCTGGAACTCCGTAAGAGAAAAGAACTGTCTCAATTGGAACTTTCCGAAATACTCGGTCTTTCTTTTTCACAGCTGAGAAATCTCGAGAAAGAAAGAACAAAGCTTCCAAGACCGGAAGTATTTCAAAGACTTGCCGAATATCTGGGCAAAGATGTCTTTGCTGTTGCGTACGATGTTTTCTTCAATGATGACGGACAGAAGATGACTAATGATCCTTCCGTTGAAATAAACCGCAAATATCTGGTCAGCAGATGGTTCGATGGTTATCTTTTGGAACCTTATACCACCTTCACCTGCAGCGACGGCCAGCAGATGCGATTTGAAGGCTCATTTTGGAAAATGGGTTATAGGCGCAAGAGATGCCTGATCGGTAGCTGTCATCGGGAAACATTTCTGTCAGCACTGAACGATCCGGATAAAGCAAACAGTCTGAGGAAAGCTGTTATTTCGGATTCCTTCTTTATTGAAAACCTTACCAATATAGATTCCTTCAGAGAAGTTCGATTTGTTCTCGATAAAAACAATGATGCTGATTGCCATATTTTCAATGAAATCAAAAACATACGCTTTGTAAATCTGGGGAAATATATCGATATCAGCTTCGTTCTGTTTGATCCTGATTCCAAATGCAGCAGTCCAAATACCAAACTCCATTATGTGACCAACAGATCATTAAGCGTCGATCTCTAACGTTCTGCAAACTGCAGAACTTTTTTATAGTGTACCGGACGGCCTTGGGAAGCCCACGGGAGTCTCACCCTTGCATGGTTCTCATCCAACCCTACTCATTGCGTGCGACGCTTCTAACGCTCAAGCTGTGACTGTAAGGGAGTATCATTGTTGCTGCCGCAGATCTTCGCTCATAGAATTCCCTTTTCTATTCTCCGGCATTCATGTTTATCGCTCTTCCTATAAGGAGTCATCGCGCATGTGCCGTGCAGCTTCCTGCAGCAGGAATGTTATCCGTGCCACTTATTCTGCGGGCCATTGTCCTGCACCGCTTTCTTTTTCAAAGAACATATCTAAACAATTTATATAATTGGTTTAGGCTTTTTACTTTCTGATATTGAACATTACCGTCGCATCCATGAACTTTGTATACAGTTCATCGCGAAGATCACTGTCATAGAAAGAAACTTCTTTTCCGTCTCCCTGTGTGTATTTAATTCTGGCAAGGCTGCTGATATATTTTCTGTAAAAGTCCAGAAGAACCAGAATGGAATCTATATCTCCGGAAATTGCCTGAACGACGATTCTGCCGTTTGGCGTTCCATATGTATTTCTGTTCTTTTCATTCTTCTTCATCTTCTGTTCCCTCAAACATTTCTCTAAGAAGTCTCAATCCCGTTCTTCTTCTTTTGTTTACGCCCTTTCGGGATATTCCAAGAATTTCTGCAATCTTCTCATCGCTCAATTCATCAAAATAATGAAGTGTAACAACGACCGAATTCTTTTCCGGAAGGGAGTTCACCTTTTCGTGAATCATTTCATCCGAATAGGTTTTACTGCCTATCAGATAAATGTTTGCTGTGTCGATCTCGCTTACTGTTTTCATAAGGTTTTCTCTTTTTTCAAAAGGGAGATCTTCAAGGAAACTTTCATTTTCCCACTTTGTCCTGTTTCTTCTGATGTAGTCCGTCCTGTAGTTCTTCAGAACCTTCTTGATGTAGGAATCAAACATCTGAGAAATCCGTTCCAAATCCTTCTTGCTGTGCAATGTTTTTTACCTCCTTTGCAATCGAAGGAATTTCAGGTCCCTTCACTTTCTCAGAACGAGTGAAAAAACCAAAAATGGAACTTTTTCTGGAAAAAGAATTAAAAATCTTCACAAAAACGCTCTACAAGCATCAGAAATATGTGAAGGGCTTTGCCCATAGGCTATCCAGACCGCAGGAATCTGCGAAGCAAAAACGTTCAATCTCTGCTTCGATTTGTAGCAAGTTGCTACAAATAATCTCTGCAAAACAAAAAGGTGCCCACCGTTTCGGAATATCATCCAAAACGGCAGACACCTTACAATGATGTTTTATGCAATAGTCCTATAGGCAAAAACCGAAATTCCTCCATCGTAATACTAGCAAGTCAGACATACGAAAAAACCGATGTCTTGAATGAATACGATAACAGTCATTAATCAGAGCAATTTAGGCTGAGAATCTCTGATTAAAAAATCAGATATTCAATCTGATTTTTTCGTCGTGGATTAACTGTTTTA
The DNA here is from genome assembly GCA_002362065.1 of Solobacterium sp. UBA3303. Lineage (GTDB taxonomy): Bacteria > Bacillota_I > Bacilli_A > Erysipelotrichales > Erysipelotrichaceae > Colivicinus. Next base: position 32 of record DESX01000034.1, on the reverse strand, counting down.
TTAAAATTGAATATTTCATTTGAAAAGTATCG
>DESX01000016.1 GCA_002362065.1 Solobacterium sp. UBA3303 | reverse complement strand
TCATCTTCATAAACGATATCGAGCGGAATATCCTGCGGTTTGATGTCAATCAGTGTTTTTTCCTCATAAGAAAAACTGACGTGGTCATTTAACTGCGTCTTGATTTTTTTATTCGGCACTTCCCCATTGAGCAATACTTCACCGCTTTCAATGAGCTTTTGTATCGCTGTCCTGGATAATGGTGTATTTTCACTTAAATAAACATCGAGACGGATGTCGGTATTTTCCTCGTCGACGATCAGATCAATTCTTGGCATGTCTGGCCTCCCATAACATCTTGAAGATCAATAGAAAACAGCCTACGGTTATGAAACAGTCCGCAATATTGAAGACCGGATAATCATAGCCGAAGATCTTGAAATCGAGAAAATCGATGACATAGCTGAAGCGCACACGGTCAATGAAATTGCCGATCGCGCCGGAGATGATCATCAGATAACAGACCTTGGAAAGAAGATCCTTTTTCTCCGTAGTGACAAGAAGATAAAACAAAACGATGCAGGCAATGATCGTCAATGCCAAAAGAAAAGCTGTGGCGTGCTGAAGGATCGAAAATCCGGCACCATAGTTTCTAACATAAGTCAGATTGAAAAAGCCTTTGATGATGACGACCGGCTGATTCAGCTTGAGATGGGTAATGACCATCTTCTTGCTGAGCTGATCCATCGCAACAAAGATCGTAATAAACAGACAATAGAATCCGTAGATCATAAACTCCCCTTTAATGAAAGAAACACGATTTCTCGTGTTATTTAATTCTGTGCCGTTTTATAGGCTTTTAAAGCTCTTGAGATCTGATCCGGACAGCTGGTACCTCTGCCGCCGCAGTCAACGCCTTCAAATGCACGGATGACATCGTCGACTTTCATGCCGACAACGATCCTCGATATGCCGCCGAGATTCCCCTGGCAGCCGCCGACAACTTTCAGTGACTGGATCGTGCCGTCTTCGATCTCGAATGTATAGTGTCTCGAACAGACACCGCGTGGTACATACTCGAATTTCATAATATTCACCTTCCCGTTAATTTTAACGTAATTGACGGAGTTTTGCTAGTTTAATGCGCGCGTATCTGCTAAAATGACTAGGGGGAATTTTATGAAAAAAGTAAGAACAAGATTTGCACCCAGCCCGACAGGCTACATGCATATCGGTAACCTCAGAACGGCTTTATATGCTTATTTGATCGCCAAAAAAGATGACGGCGATTTTATTCTGCGCATTGAGGATACCGATCAGGGAAGACTTGTCGAAGGCGCGGTCGATATTATCTACAACACTTTAAAACAATGCGGTCTGAAACACGATGAAGGACCGGATGTCGGCGGAAACTATGGACCATACGTTCAGTCTGATCGTATGCGTTCCGGTATCTATTCCAGGTATGCACATCAGCTTGTCGACATGGGCAAGGCACATATCTGCTTCTGCAAGGAAGAAGATATTGAAAAACAAAGACAGGAACAAGGCGACTCTTTCTATTTCGTCGATCCTTGCAAGCTTTTAAGCAAGGAAGAAATACAGAAGCGTGTCGATGCAGGCGAACCTTACGTCATCCGTCTCAATGTCGAACCTGAAGGAACGACTTCATTTGATGATGAGGTCTATGGAACCATCACCGTTGAAAACAAGACCCTTGATGAAATGGTCTTATTGAAATCCGATGGCTTCCCTACTTACAACTTCGCCAACGTCATCGACGATCATCTCATGGACATCACCGATGTCGTCAGAGGAAATGAATATCTTTCTTCGACACCGAAGTACAACCTGATCTATCAGGCTTTTGGTTGGGATATCCCAAGATACATCCATTGCCCGCCGGTCATGAAGGATGAACACCAGAAGTTATCCAAGCGAAATGGCGATGCCTCTTTCCAGGACCTTCTTCTCAAGGGCTATCTGCCGGAAGCGATCTTGAACTACATCGCCTTACTTGGCTGGGCTCCGGAAGAAGAAAGAGAGATCTACTCTCTTGACGAACTTGCCAAAGCATTCAATGTCAAGCGTATCGGTACGACCGGTGCGATCTTCGATATTGAAAAGCTGACCTGGATGAATGGCGTCTATATCCGCAATATGGAAAAAGAAGCTTATTATGAGCTTGTCAGACCTTACATCGAAGAGACTGTCGGAACTGACTTTGATTCCAGACTGATCGGCGATGCGATCCACGATCGTATCAATACCCTTTCTGAGATCAAAGACATGATTTCCTTCTTCAATGGTGTTGAAGAATACGATGCATCGATCTTTACCAACAAGAAAGCAAAGACCGATCCTGAACTCGCAAAGACCATCCTCAAGGAAGTCTATGACTGTCTGAAAGATGTCGGTGTTTGGAACAACGAAACGATCTTCACTTCCCTTGCTGAAAAAGCAAAAGCCCTCTCCTACAAGAACATCACGATGATGTATCCGATGCAGGTCGCCTTATCCGGCAGAAGCGTCGCACCGGGCGGTGCCACGGCGATCGCTGAGATCTTAGGGAAAGATGAAAGTTTAAAACGTATCGAAGAAGCGATGAACAGGCTGTGATCCCACAGTCTGTTTTTACACTAAGGAAGTATAATAAAGACATGAATGAAGTAAGAATAATCGAAGTAAAACAATCTGTTTTTGCATCCAATGACAAACGCGCAAATGAATTAAGACAGGAACTCAAGGAAAAGAAAGTCTTTTTACTGAATGTTATGTCATCTCCCGGTTCCGGCAAGACCACGACGCTTGTAAAACTCATCAACCTTTTAAAGGATGAATATAAGATCGGCGTCATGGAAGCCGATATCGATTCCGATGTCGACGCAAGGACCGTATCGAAGATGACCGGTGTTGAAGCGATACAGCTTCATACGGGCGGCATGTGCCACCTCGATGCCGATATGACAAGACAAGGCATCGAATCCTTTGAAGATTTTGACCGTTTCGATCTGATCATTCTGGAGAACGTCGGAAACCTCGTCTGTCCTGCCGAATTTGATACGGGTGCAGTCAAGAACATGTGCATCCTCTCCGTTCCGGAGGGCGATGACAAGCCGCTCAAATATCCTTTGATGTTTGAAGTTTCCAATTTCGTTCTGATCAACAAGACCGACGTGATCGAATACTTTGACTTTGACATGGATGCCTGCAAAAAGAATATCGCCTACCGCAATCCGAAGGCTGATATCTTTGAGATCTGTGCAAAAGACGGAAGAGGCATCAAAGAGGTCGCCGAATATATCAAGAAGCAGATGAAGGACTGGAGAAACTGAATGCCTGAAATGTCCAAAGCGTTCACCCCGCGCTATATGGGTGAAGAAAAACCAAGCGAAAAGATCCTTGCCTTAGGAAAGAAGATCACCGATGTGGCAAAGCATAAGCTTTTCGGCATCACATCCAACGATCCGGAATACTGGGGACTTCGTACGATCTGCACCGATGAGATGGCGGATATCGCCTTGAAGATGAAAGTCAGAGCCCATTACACGCTCGATGAAATGGTCAAACTGACCGGCAGAAACAAGGAAGATCTCGAACCGATCTTAGAGACGATGGCTCACAGAGGCCTTCTGGAATTTGACTATGGCGACAACTTTGACGCCAACGGCTATATCGAAGGTGCACCGCGCATCAAGCGCTATCAGCTGCCGATGTTTGTTCCGGGCTCAGCGGAATTTACAAACATGCTGAAGTCACAGATCGATGAATTCCCGGAACTTGCACAATTCTTTGAACGGATGACGTTCATCCCTCTTGCCGGTATTACCGAGATGGTCCCGCCGGGCGGTGCCGGTATCGGCATGCATGTCATCCCGGTCGAAAAAGCGATCTCCATGGAAAACAAGGCCCTGGATATCGAACACATCTCCCACTGGCTGAAGAAATACGAAGGTCATTTAGGTGTGGGCATCTGTTCCTGCCGTTATGGCCGTTCCAAGCTTGGCGAAGGGTGCGGTGATTCCTGCGAAGACTGGTGTATCGCTGTCGGCGATATGGCTGACTACTTAAGAGAGACCGGAAAAGGCCATGACATCACCTACGAAGAAGCATTGAAGATCTTAAAGAACGCCGAAGACAACGGCTTCGTTCATCAGATCACCAATATCGACGGCGAAGACAAGATCTTTGCCATCTGCAACTGCAACGTCAATATCTGCAATGCCTTAAGAACATCGCAGCTGTTCAATACTCCGAACCTTTCAAGAAGTGCCTATACGGCAAAAGTCGATCCGAAGAACTGTGTCGCCTGCGGCAAGTGCGTTGAATACTGCCCGGCCGGCGCGGTCAAATTAGGACAGAAGCTTTGCACGAAGAATGGTCCGATGACCTATCCGAAACATGAACTCCCGGATCATATGGCCTGGGGTGAAGACAAGTGGGATGAGGACTACCGTGATAATAACCGCATCAACTGCTATGATTCCGGTACGGCTCCTTGCAAGACCGCCTGCCCTGCCCATGTTGCCATTCAGGGTTATCTCAAGCTGGCTGCCCAGGGAAGATATACGGATGCTTTGGCTCTGATCAAAAAGGACAATCCGTTCCCGGCGATCTGCGGCAGAGTCTGCAACAAGCGCTGCGAAGATGCATGTACAAGAGGCTTATTCGACAAGGCCGTATCGATCGATGCGGTCAAGAAATTCATCGCGCAGAAAGATCTGGATGCTTCGACCCGCTATATCCCGCCTGTTGTCATTCCATCGAATGTGGAAGATCACTGGACACAGAGGATCGCCATCATCGGTGCCGGTCCGGCAGGTCTGTCCTGTGCGTATTATCTTGCCGTCAAAGGCTATAAACCGACTATCTTTGAACGCAATCAATATCCGGGCGGCATGATGCGCTATGGCATCCCTTCCTATAAACTCGAAAAAGATGTCATTGATGCCGAGATCGATGTCTTAAGACAGTTAGGCGTTGAGATCAGATGCGGTGTCGACGTCGGCAAAGATGTTACGCTTGATCAACTGCGTGAACAGGGCTATAAAGCCTTCTATATCGCGATCGGCTGCCAGGGCGGCAAACTCCCGGGCATTGAAAATGAAGATGCGAAGAACACTTATCTTGCAGTCGACTTCTTAAAGAAAGTTTCGGAAGGCTCATGCAAAGAAATGAGTGGCAAGGTCATCGTCATCGGCGGCGGTAACGTCGCGATCGACTGTGCCAGAAGTGCACACAGATTAGGCGGAAGAAATATCGAGATCTATTGTCTGGAATCAAGAGAAACGATGCCTGCCTCCAAGGATGAGATCGAAGAAGCGATCGAAGAAAACATCACGATCAATAACGGCTGGGGTCCGAAAAAGATCAACCTCAATTCCGATGGTTCGATCAAGGATATCGTATTCAAGAAGTGTCTTTCCACGCTCGATGAAAACGGAAAATTCGCTCCTGTCTATGACGAAGATAATATTACGATCTCCCCTGCCGATCACATCATCTATGCGATCGGTCAGTCCATCGACTGGGGCAATCTCTTAAAAGGAAGCGAAGTCAAATTCTGGCATGGCAATTATCCGGTCGCTGATCCGCTCACTTACCAGACGGCACAGAAGGATGTATTTGTCGGAGGTGATGTCTATACCGGTCCGAAATTTGTCATCGATGCGATCGAACAAGGCCATCAGGCAGCGGATTCCTTGCACAGATTCGTACAGCCGGGTACTTCAATGACCATCGGCAAGAACAGAAGACAGTTCGTTATGCTGAATAAGGATGACATCGAGGTCAATGATTACGATCATGCCGGAAGACAATATGAAGCAAGCAATGAAAAGATCGATGCGAAGAATTCCTTCCGTGATGCGAGACTGACCTTAAGCGAAGAACAGGTAAAGATCGAAACAGCAAGATGTCTGTCCTGCGGTGCTTCCGTCGTCGATGAAAACAAGTGTATTGGCTGCGGTGTCTGCACGACGAAGTGTGAATTCGATGCGATCCACCTCTTCCGTGATCATCCTCAAAATTCAACGATGATCAGATCGGAAGACAAGTTCAAAGCGATCATCCCTTATGCGTTAAAGCGTGAAGTCAAGATCTTGTTTGGCAAGAAGACCGAAGAAGAAAAGATTTCCGCGAAAAAACATGCCGAATACAAAAAGGCCAAAAAGGAAGCTTTGAAGAATGCATGAGTTAGGTGTTGTATTCCATGTGATCGATCAGATCGAAGAGCTGGCGAAAGAAAATGATGTAAATCATGTCGAACGCATCACCCTTCAGATCGGAACGGTCACAGGGATCATCCCTGATTATCTGGTCGACTGCTTCAACTGGGCTGCGGGAAAACATGAATTACTGAAAGACTGCAGACTGGAGATCGAAAAGATCGAAGCGATCACACACTGTGAAGACTGTGGTGAAAACTACAATACGATCATATATGGAAAAGTGTGCCCGCATTGCAAAAGCGAGCACACTTACCTGCTTCAGGGAAATGAATTTATGATAAAAGAAATGGAAGTCGTATGACTTCCATTTTAATTTCCTATGGTGATCAGTACGGGATTCGAACCCGTGAGTGTCGCCTTGAGAGGGCGATGTGTTAACCGTTTCACCAACTGACCATAAGGAGCTGAGCTCCTTGTATAAATATTTTACTACTTTTCTGAT
>DESX01000047.1 GCA_002362065.1 Solobacterium sp. UBA3303 | reverse complement strand
TGTCCACTTTCGGTGGGGCAGTTCAGGGGCTTTAATAGGTCTCAGTAGATATTTGTCTTAAGACGACGATCTCAAAGAGTTCTCCGGCATGACCGCCGATGCAGGTCTGCAGAGTCAGAGTCTGATCATCGCTCGTCCAGTTGACACCGGTCTCATACATCTGTGCCTTCCTGGCACTTTCGATGTAATGATCGTAGTATTCCGCGTCATAGGCATTGCCGTCATAGTCGTCGTAATTGTAATTGGTGCGCCAGTATTGAAGATCGACGTAATCCTCTTGCCTTGTCGCATCAAATTCATAGACACAGGCGATCTCATAGTGACGGATCTCATTCTCTAAGATCAAAGTCACATAGCGGTTGGCTTCATAGTTTTCCTGTTCGAGCAGCTGCTCAAGCGGTGTGAAAGCCTTCGTCCTTGTTTCGTCATTCCATACCGAGAAGTGGTGGCCATAGACGATGAGGTTCTGGTCTGCAAGATTGTTGCGATAATCCATGAAGGTCGAACCGCCATTGTCGTTGTAGTCGTACTCCCCTGTCTTCCAGTAGGTCCAGATGTAGACATCGTTGCCGGTATAGCCCGATGCATCGGTCACCTGTTTGCCATCTTCGGTATAGAACGTATAAAGTTCGCCGTTTTCCTTATAGACGGATTTAGCCTGTACGAACGAGACTTCGATCAGACCGGAATCAAAGCGGATCTCACCGACATAATCCTGATTGATCGCCTTGTTTTCATCGTAGAGCTTTCGATACTCTTCCTTGCGCTTTTGTGATTCGTCTTCCTCGACGACCACTTCGGCAGGTGCGGCTTCCTGTTTCTGTTCAGGCAGCTGAATGACACCGGCAGAGATCAGTACGAAAATGCTTGCTGCTAAGGCAAGGAATGTGACGATGAGACCAATCAGTGTCTTTTTGTTCATTTTTTTCATGTGGTCTTGTAAGTTTTGTGTCCTTAGCTTAAACAGCCAAAGACAGAACGGATATTACCAGCATCAGCAGGATCAATAATATAATGATCACTTTTCGGGTCGTTTTTTTCATTTCTTTGCGTAATTTTCCAGGATATTCGTGTCAAACGAATAAGTCTTGCGCGATCTGCGTGCATATCTTCTCATTGCGTTTTCGATCAGCTCATCACATTCTTTTGTGAAACTCATGCCGTCGTGGTTCCACAGATAGAAGGATAAGGAGCCCGGGATCGTATTGATCTCGTTGCAGTAGACTTTGCCACTTTCCTGATCGATCATGAAGTCGATACGGACGACACCATAGGAGTTCAAAGCACGGAACGCCTTCTTGGCCGTTTTTTCGATCGTCTCTTTCTGTTCTTCACTCAGTTCAGCCGGAACTTTGCGGACGGTGGAAGCCATGCCCTTGGAGCCCTTGGCTGGTGAAGCCTTGACGCCGGTCTTCTTGGAGCCCTTGGAGCCGCCCGGCTGATATTTCTTGTCAAAATCAAGGAATCCGTTGGTGACTTCTTCGATGACGGAAGTTTTGACTTCATCGGTCGTACCGATCAAAGAGATATTGACTTCCTTGAGATCGGTGATCATATCTTCGATCAGGACCTTGAAGTCGTATTTGAGGCATTCCAGGACTTTTTCCTTGAATTCGTCTTCCGATTTTATGACTTCAATACCGATCGAAGAACCAAGGTTTGCCGGCTTGGCAATGAGCGGGAAACCGATCTTTCTTGCCTTTTCGAGGTACTCTTCATAGTCTTCTTCAAAATCAGAGTTGTAGATAACGAAGTAATCGACCATAGGGATGCCTTCCGCCTTGAAGATGTCCTTCATCGCTGCCTTGTCTTGTCCCAAAGATCCGCCCAGGACATCGCAGGAAGTATAAGGCAGATCAAGCATCTGCAGGAAACCCGCCAAAGTTCCATCTTCCGCGTTTGTTCCATGAACGACCGGGAAAGCCACATCGATGACTCTCTCCTTTTTGAAGAGTCCCTTGACCGGTCTGACTTTGACCTGCTTGCCATCCTTGTAGATCATCACCTTCTCCAGTACGGAAGAAGGATCCTTGATGAAGGAAGAATAATTGGCCAGATCGAAAAGCTCTTCACCCGTATAGAACTCGGAGTCTTTGGAAATATAGATCGGAAGTACATCGTACTTTTCCGTGTCGATCGCATGGATCGCCTGATTTGCTGAGATACAGCTTATCTCATGTTCGGTGGACTTGCCGCCGAAAAATACTGCTACACATATTTTCATAACAAAACAATTCTAACACTTTCTATACATTGAAGGCATCCGGCAGATCGTTTTCCAGTAAGATCGTATCAGCCGGAGTCAGATTCTGATACACATATTTGAAGGCTTCCAGTACGGTTTTAAAAACCAGGATATTGTTTTCATCAAAGCCTGTGGAAAGAAGTCCCTCTTTGATCGCTTTGGTCTGTTTTTCGCCGACCAGGATGACCAGGTCTGCCTTGTCGATCATATACTCGCCAAAGGAACGGTTGATCTCATCTTCCTTTTCACCCAGATCGATCATGCCAGGTGTGACGATGACGCGTTTGCCCGGCATCATCGAAAGCACATCGAGGGCCATTCTGGAGCCCACCGGATTGGAATTGAAGGCATCATCGATGAATGTGAAGCCATTGATCTTTTTCACTTCCAAGCGGTGTTCCACCTGATTGATGCGGGAAACATTTTTGACGATATCTTTGATCTCGATGCCCAGCTCCAGGCACAGACCGATACCAAGCAGGATATTTGTGATGTTGTGTTTTCCCAGCAAAGAAGTCTTGAAGTGATATTCTTCGCCATTGATCGTGACATCGAACTGCGATCCTTCCTTGGAATAAACGATATTCCGCGCATAGAGATCGGCATTCTCATTCTCAATGCCAACGGATACCTTCTTACATGGATTTGTGAACCTGTAGGAAGCGATGTATTCATTGTCCAGGTTGATGAAACCGACTCCATCCAGAGGAAGCAGTTCAATCTCTTCCATCTTTTCCTTGATGATGTTGTCGATCGAATGGAAGGTATTGAGATGCTGCGGGCCGATGGAAGTCACGATGCCATACTTTGGTCTTACAAAATCCATCAGATATGTGATATCACCGACTTTATCGGCACCCATCTCACAGATGAAGACTTCATGGATCGGCTTGAGCAGTTCACGGATCGTTCTGGTGATGCCCATCGGCGTATTGTAGGAAGCCGGTGTGATCAGAGTCATCTTGTTGTCGGCAATGATGTCGTTGATGATGTTCTTGGTCGAGGTCTTTCCATAGGAGCCGGTAATACCGACTTTGATGAGCCTCTTGTTCTCATTTAAGATCTGCCTTGCCTCATTTTCATAGCGCTTCTTGATACCCTCTTCGATCGGCATTGTGATCAAAGCCATCGGATAGATCAGAAGATACGACATGACGATGACTAAGACCGCCAGGATATCCGCGCCAAGGAAACTTCCCAAGAAGATGATCAGGGCAAGCAGTATTGCCATCACTGCGATCTGCCGTTTGACCCTTGCCGTCACGACCAGATCCTTGACGTAGACTTTCTGGGATTCCTTATAGATCATGAAGATCGCAAAGGCCAGTGTCAGGAACATGACGATCAGCGTCTTGTCAGTTTTCAAAAGCGTACCGATCGTCAGGATGACGATGCAGAAGATAAAGCTTATGGAAACATGCAGATTGTTCTTATGAAACAGCCACTTGGAATAGCGGTAAAGTTCATAGTGATTCTGCTGAAACATCTGTAAGCTGTGTTTGACATAGACAAAGCTCAGACCGAAATAGACACAAAGATATAATAAAATGATCAGAAAATTGCTCATTGATAATCACTCCTTAAAAAGGCATCGAGGACCAGACAGAAACGGTTTGCCTGATGGAAGTAGGCGTAATGATCATCCCCTTCGAAGATGACTAAAGCCGCATCTTTCATCTGTTTTTCCATGAGTTTACCCTTTTCGACCGGTGTAGCCTCATCGTTTTCGCCAAACACCAGCAAGGTCTCCGTTTCGATATCCTTCAATAACGGTGTAAGATCCTCATTGACGATCTTGACGAAAGTCTGTCGCATCACACCGCTGGAATTGCGGTAATCTTCACTGCCCGCATTCTTCGTCAGCTGTTCCTTATACTTCTGAAGCGGCTTCAGGGAAAGGATCTTCTTGCCAAGCTTATAGCTGTAGACCTTCAGATAGTAATCAACGCCGCGTTTGTCTCTGACACCCGCCGCACCGGTCAGTACCATCTTGTGCACTTTGTAGCGGTAGGCGTATTGTAGGGCGATACGGCAGCCGAAAGAATGGCCGATGATGATCGGATCCTCGACCTGTTTTTCATCACAAAACGCCTTTAAAAAGGCGCAATAATCTTCACTTCCCCAGGCACAAGGCGGATCACTTGTCTGTCCGAAGCCCGGAAGATCCAGATTGTATACAATAAAATGGCTCTTCAGGAATTCTCCGATAAAAGCCATCATTTCCGTATTCTGTCCCCAGCCATGAAGCAGGATGACGGGTCTTCCCTTTTCACCATACTGTTCATAGTGAAGATCGATGTCGCCGATCCGAATAAAACTCATGACTCAATTATACTCTTTTTGCTGTTCTTTTTCTTTGGAGCCTTTTTCATCTTGCGGGTCGTATAGATGCGAAAGACCACACCGTCATTCAGGTTCTCACCTGTCACATTGTAGCCATAGGTCTCTACGACCTTTTTGACGATCGAAAGGCCAAGGCCAAACTTGCCCTTGTTGCCCTTTTCGTATGGCTTGAAAAGCTTATCGAGACGCTCCTCATCGATGTTTTCACCATCGTTATAGATCTCCAGTAAATTATTGGAAAGTGTGATGCGGATCTTCTTATGAGCATAGCGCAAGGCATTGTCCAGCAGGTTTTCAATGACGACACGCCAAGGCTCCTCATCGCCATGGAACAATACCTTGTCATCAAGTTCGGTGATGATCTTGATGTCCGAGCGGATGACCGATGCCGCCAGGATCGATTTCTGTATCAGAGGTGCCATCTCGAGATTGAGTATGCCCTCATTGTTGTCGACAAGATAGCCCATCTTGTTGTAGGTGATCAGAGAATAGACCTTCTTTTCCAGACGATCCGCATTTTCAATAATGACATCAACACTCTTCTCGAGAGTATCATACGGATAGATACCGTCCTTGATCGATTCGGAATAGGATTTGATGGTGGCGATTGGCGTTTTCAGATCGTGAGAGATATTCTGTATCATCTCATCGCGGATCTTCTGCTGCTGGGCCAGTTCATCATTCATTGAGACCAGGGCTTCCGCCACCTCACCGATCTCATCGTAGCGTTCGACGTTAAGCGATGCTTTTTCACCGTTTTTGATCTTGTCGATATAGGCGATGATCTGATCCAGAGGATGGATCAAAGAAAGCACCCAGATGACGATCAGTCCGATCAGGCCAAAGAAGACATAGAACGTGATGTTGATGACACCATTGGACAAGGCGGAACGGAACTCGTCACGGAAGTTGTTTTTGACGATCGAAACAAGACGGTTCTCGTTATTTTCGCCAAACGATATGATCGAATAGACGATCGTCATATTATCATAATCAAAGCTTGAATCGATACGCTCTTCCGAGATGTTCGGATCGATCCTTCTTAAGATCTGTACATACTGTTCCGAGACCGAGTTGAGATAACGCCCGGAATTGACATTGTAGACAAAATGCAGGACGTTTGACTCCGGAGAGATCATACGGGTCTCAAGGTATTCATTCTGTGAACGATGTATGAAGACATACATCTGTGAATTGACGAATGTATCGATGTTCCGGTTCAGAAAGGTAAATACGAAAAACAGCAGTACCGCAGACGTGATAAACACGATCGAGAGGAATTGCTGGATCAAAGTAAAATTGCTGAGCCAGATCCGTAAACGTTTCATCCTAGCCTGTATCCGAAGCCGTAGATCGTCTGAATGTTCATATCCGGCATCTTCTTGCGAAGTCTGCGCAGTGTATCATCAACGACGCGGTCGGACCCATAGTAATTCTCATCCCAGACCTTTTCAAGGATCTGTTCACGTAAAAAAGCTGTTCCCCTGTTCTTGACAAACAGCATCAACAGATCAAATTCCTTGGTCGTCAGTTCGATCTGTTCATTGCCTCTGGTCACGGAACGCTGGTTCTCATCGATCTCGTAACCGTTGACTTCGATCTTGTCATCTTCCTTGTAGACACGGCGGATGATGTTGTTGACTCTCAAGACCAGTTCCTTTGGCGAAAATGGCTTGGTGATGTAATCATCTGAGCCTTTTTCCAGGCCAATGATGCGGTCAAATTCCTTGTCTCTTGCCGACATGAAGACGACCGGGATATTGGCGTTCTTGTTTTTGATGATCTCGATCAGATCAAAACCGGACTTGTCATCCAGCATGATGTCCAGGATCCAGAGATCACAGTACTCATCGATATGGGAATAGGCCTGATCGAAAGTCAGAAAAGAATTGACGACATAGCCTTCCTTTTCCAGATAGGATTTTACAAGTTCATTGAGATCTTTCTCATCTTCTACGATATTTATGATCTTTTTCATATCTTCTTCATTATAAAACAAAAGGGGTTATGCTGCATAACCCCTTGCATTGATCACATCGATGACTTCATCAACGTATTTTTCACATTCTTCATGGCTTCCTGCTTCCACCATGACTCGGATAAGCGGTTCTGTGCCAGACTCTCTGACTAAGATCCTGCCGTTATCGCCTAAGGCCTGAGCAACTCTTTCAACCGCTGCTTTGACATCCGGATCGTTCTGTGCTTCCGATTTGGAAGTGACACGGACATTCTTTAAGACCTGCGGGTAGAAGACGACAGGAGCTGCAAGCTCTGACATCGGTTTTTCCTTTGCCAGCATGACTTCCATGAGCTTCAAGGCTGTAAGGATACCATCGCCTGTTGTTGCATACTTGGAGAAGATGATATGACCTGACTGTTCTCCTCCGATGCGGTTTCCCTGTTCCACCATATTCTCATAGACGTATTTGTCGCCAACCTTGGTCTTTTCATAGTCGATGCCGACTTTATCCAAGGCTTTGTATAAGCCAAAGTTTGACATGACGGTCGTAACGACTTTATTGTTGATGAGCTTTCCTCTTTCCTTCATGTATAAGCCATAGATATACATGATGTGGTCTCCTGTTACAACATTACCTTTTTCATCGACACATAAGCATCGATCGGCATCGCCATCAAAGGCAAAGCCGACATCCAGGTGATTGTCTACGACATACTTCTGTAATCCCTCGATATGGGTGGAGCCGCAGTTGGTGTTGATGTTGAAGCCATCCGGTGTGTTGTGGATGACATAGGTCTGTGCACCTAAGGCATCAAAGACACCTTTGGCGATCGACCAGGCCGAGCCATTGGCGCAGTCAAGTCCTACTTTGATGCCGTTGAAGGAATACTTGCCCATAGAGATCAGATAGCCCATGTATCTGTTTCTTCCGGATACATAGTCGACGGTCTTTCCTATTTCTTCTTTCTGTGCAAGAGGGACTTCAAACTTGTCATCGATGTAGTCTTCGACTTCCTTTAAAGTCTCTTCGTCCATCTTTTCGCCATTGTAGTTGAAGAGTTTGATGCCATTGTCATAATACGGGTTATGGGAAGCCGAGATCATGATGCCGCAGTCAAACTTGTCTGTCCTTGTGATATAGGAGACAGATGGTGTCGTTGTGACATGCATGATATAGGCATCGGCTCCTGAAGCAACTAGTCCTGATACCAGAGAGTATTCAAACATATAGGAGCTTCTTCTTGTATCCTTACCGATTACGACTTTAGCTTTTTTATTCTGTTTCTTTCCATAATACCAGCCTAAGAACCTTCCGATCTTCATCGCATGTTCATAGGTCAGATTGACATTGGCTTCTCCACGGAAACCGTCTGTTCCAAAGTATTTGCCCATTATTGATTTGCCTCCACGATCGTTACGTTCACGCTTGATTTCTCCAGATAGTAAGAAACAAACGGATGATTATTGAGTTCCACATTCAAAGGCAATGTGTATGTTCCCGGTTCTGCCGGCATGATGATATAGACTTCAAGGTCATCCATCGAGACGGCATTGATATTGTTTGCCGAACCAGATATCTGAACATTGACGTTCCTGAATTCGATATCCGAGATTGCCAGGTTATTGTAATTGTCATGTGCTGACAAAGGAACTTCTTCAAGAGTTAATGTATCAATAGTCGAGAGCGTGACTCTGACGTTGACGACAGTGACATCCGATGCGGAAACACCGCTTGGCAGCGTTACCGGCAGCATGATCTCACGATCGACGTTCTCTGTGACAGTCGACATATCGAAGTTGACGTAGACTTCGGTAATGTTGTTCAGGATATTTTCAGGCGCATAGATACGCGTCGTCTGATGGTCGATGATCTGTGCTGTATCGATCGCCAGACCCGTCGGGACAGAGCCAATCGGATTCAGCTTGATCGGAACTTCGATACTCGGTGACGACAGTTTGACCGTAGCCGTGATCGAACTTGGAACGATCTCGGCATTGACGGCCTGGCCGTTCCTGTCGTAGGCAACAAGTGGTGCCTCGATCTCAAAATCACTGGTCTGACCGCTGACGTCGATCAAAGCTTTAACTAAAGCGATCGAATTGAGGGTGTCCTGCGAAGCACGGATATTGATCTTGGTGCCCTGCGCAAAGCTAGGCTCACCTAAGATATATCTTGAATCCATCTGGTTCTGATTGATGTAATCATAAGTCAGATCGAATTGTCTTGTCGTTTTCTTCTTTAAAGTGATCGTCACTTCACTTGGTGAAACGATCGTCGAGACGTTGTCACCATAGCCGACCGCATTGAGCTTGATCGTATGGGTACCTTCGGTATAGCCTTCCAGATCGATCTGACAATAACCTTTTCGTGAAGAAGCGTTGTTGACGTTGGCCGCTTCACCGGTGATCACGATCTCACAGGCCTGCGGAAGACCGGAGAGTTCGAATGTCTCGGAATTGTAGCGGGCATTGATCGAAACATTGGACAGCACTTTCGAAGAGGAAAGCACATTGCTGGAAGAATCGTATGTCGCTACAAAGTATGCAAGGCAAGCCAGCAGCAAGGCAAACAAACCTAAATATTTTTGCGAGAAAAAGATGCGGTCGATCAGCGATGAGATCCAGCGGAAGAATTTGAAGAGGTTTTCTTCAACCGTCTCATACTGGCCATGACCGGAATTCTTGGAAGCAATCTTTTTAGCTGTTTCCAGTTTCTTTTCGGAGTTATTCAGCTGACTCATCGTTTGCCTCCTTATCCAGGTTGTTTTCGATCACCAGCGGCTCTTCGTCTGCTTTGGCACTCTGGCGCTTCAAAAGACCTTTGTTCTTATTTCGATTGTTGAACGGGACTTTCATATCCGGTTCACTGCTCTTATTGTTGGCAAAAGGTTCATCCCCTTTTCGGAATAAAGAGAAGCCTTTGCGTTCCTTGTCATCACGTATTTCAACAACGACATCATCTTCCATCAGCAGGGAGCTCCTTCTTCTGGAACCTTTTTCGATCGTTGTCGTATCGTTTAAGATGACTCTTCTCAAGTAATCACGAAGCTGTTTTTCATCGACAGAGAAGATCCTGCCGTTTTCTGCGATCGAGATTGCCGATGTCTCTTCGGAAACGACGATCGTCAGACAGTCGGAAACTTCCGCAATACCCAAAGCGGCTCTGTGTCTTGCACCATATCTTGAAGACAGGTTGACGTTGGTCGGCGGGAAGTAGGCACTTGCGCAAGCCACCCGGTCACCCTGAATGATGACAGCACCATCGTGAAGCGGTGTCGTCGTCATAAAGATCGAGCACAATAATTCCTTGGTCACTTCGGCATTGACGCTGATACCGGTCTTGATGTAATCCTGCAAAGACTGGGACTGTTCGATCGTGATCAAAGCGCCAACCTTCTCTTGCGAAAGCGTGACTGTCGCTTCATAGAGCTGTTCGACCAGTCTTTCCTTTTCATTTGCCAGCAGGGAGTTGATCCTTGAGAAAGCATTGGTCTTGCCGATCTTTTCAAGCAGTCCTCTGATCTCCGGCTGGAAGATGATGATGCAGGCCAAAAGACCCCAGTTGATGAAGATATCCGTAAAATATGTCAGAGTCGAAAGACCCAGAAGTTTCGCCAAACCATTGACGGCAACGACCGCAATGATACCTTTAAAGATCTGAATCGTACGGGAATTGTTCCTGATCGCCTTGATGGCGTAATAAAACAGGAACCACATTATGGCTATATCTATTACGATCCTGAATACCGACCAGATATTCTGTAATGCCAGATTGATATTATAGTCAGCCATATTTCCTCCTTTTTATACAATTAACAATTATATCATACTCAAGCCGATTCGCTATCCGCATAAAGAAAAAGCCCCGTGAAGGACTTTCCTGTTTTTCATGGCGTGCTCAACAGGACTTGAACCCGCAACCTTTTGAATCGGAATCAAATGCTCTATCCAATTGAGCTATGAGCACATCAATCAGTCGAACCAAAACCGCCATGACGGTCTGTTTCAACTTCCTCCTCTTGTGCAAGATAGTATCTTACGAAGAGACCCTGGGCAAAACGCTCACCGGCTTTGATCGACATTTCCTTTTTCCCCTGATTCGATACCGCAATGATGATATGGCCTTCATTGTCTGCATCATAATAATCAGAATCAATGATACCGACCGTATTCATCAGCATCATCTGGTATTTAAAGCCAAATGAGGAACGCGGATAGATCTGAAGGACGTAGCCGTTTTCGATCCTGCAGCGTATACCGGTCGGGATCCGGATGGAGTCTCCCGGAGAGAGACTTACATCGATCGGAGAAAAAAAATCATAGCCAGCTGAACCTTTTGTAGCACGAACGGGCAAATTTATAGTATCATAATAATAGTCATCGGTAGCACAAAGTTCCTTAAGGTCTTTGGAAAACTGTGACGGACTCACTTTCTCAAATTTTGCGATTTTCATAAAATTATTTTACCAAATGTATTGCGAAATGAGAATAAGTGTGTTATATTGAATAAGCGCTATTTCAACAGACAAAGCGTGTGCTGAAGAAGTACTCAAGTGGTTGAAGAGGTGGCCCTGCTAAGGCCATAGGTCGGCTTGTCTGGCGCGCGGGTTCAAATCCCGCCTTCTTCGCCAATCAGATGCAGATGTAGTTCAATGGTAGAACGCCACCTTGCCAAGGTGGACACGAGGGTTCAATTCCCTTCATCTGCTCCATTATGGTGCGTTAGCGAAGTTGGTTATCGTGCCTCCCTGTCACGGAGGAGATCACGGGTTCGAGTCCCGTACGCACCGCCATCTAAGCGAGAAAAGCCTTTAAATAAAGGCTTTTTTTCATGCAGGTACCTTGGCGGAACGCACTTTGATACGTTTATGATACGATGGCGGTACATTACTATTGTCAAAAACCCTTTAAAATAGGCGTTTTCAGCTCATCGAAACTCAATTTTTGTGATACATTTGTGATACGAATGGCGGAAAGCAGAATGCTTTTTCCAATTATTTCTGCCTTCTGAACAGCCTTTCATCCGCTTCCGAAATCTTCCTTATCGCCTCTTTTGACATATGCGTGTAGACCGAGGAATTGACTTCCGCATCCTTCTGTCCCAAAGTCGTTGGTCTGTCGTAGACCGTTATCCCCTGATCCTTCAGATATGTATTGTACAGATGTCTGAGCTGGTGATTGGTATTCCAGCGAAGGCCTATGGAATCCAGTGCTTTTTCTTTATGCCCGTTGAGCGTCCTTTCTGCCATAGGCATATGTCCTTCTTTCGGCCTGTGGAAAATGAACCACGTTTCATCATAATCCGGGTTACGTTTTTCTCTTTCCTTTACTTCCAGCAGATAACTGTACAGACTGGGAGAAGCAGGGATCTTCCGATCACTTGATTCGTTTTTCGGCTCTCCTATCTCAAATGCTTTGTTTTCCGTCTTTCTTGTGACATATTCATCGACGATCAGCAAACATATAGCTGATCGTGATGAACTTCTTGGTCTCTTCGGGTTCTTCGGTGCTTTCTTCTTCTAATTCCTTTGAAGAATCTTCTGTCAAAGCTTCTTCTGTCTCTGATATTGTTTCCTCTTTCTCTTCATGAAGGGTGTTTTCTTCCTCCTTTTCATCAGGAAGCGTTTCCTCCTCTGTAAGAGTTTCAGCGGCTGCAGAAAATGTATCATCAGCTGTTTGACCATCGCCTGCGAAAACAGAGACTGAGAAGTTTGTTGAAAATAGCAGCAACATCATGAATATCACTGCCGCTTTTTTGAGTGTTTTCATACTAACCTCCTATTTCTCAAAAAAAATCTATTAAAAAACACGTCCTGATCAAAGACGTGTGTTGTCAAAATAAAAGCGCGTCCCACTTTAGCAAGACACGCTTTGTTTATTATTATGGCGCTCTAATCTTTCGGGTTGGTATTGGTTACAGGGAGTTTGTATCGATCCTTAAAAACTTGAAAAATGAGATCCTCAATTCATTCAGAAGACCATACGATGACCATAAGCTGTCAAACGCCTTCTGTGAGAATATAAACGGAAAGATCAGGGATTATCTTTCTGTATCAAGAGGGATCGCCAACTTCACCAGGTTCAGGAAAAGAGTCCTCTATGCCCTTAATCCGAAGATCTTCTATTCACTGAGTAATGTGCTTTCTTCCGACAAGAAGGAAGGAAAGAAAAGAGGACAGTATAAGAAGACAAGGAAATAGGTAATCCATAAGAAAAGGCAGACCATACAGTCACAGATGTCCACTGTATATCTGCCTTTTATTGTTGTAACACCAACCCGATAGTTTAGAGATGGTTTTGAAAACCAACCCGAAAGTTTAGACTATCATTTTGTTAATGATTTGATGTTTTTATCTGTCCTTTGTGCTTTTATTATTTGTTATAAAGCCTAAAGGAGCTTTTCATACAGAGTGATAAACTTGTTGGCCAGAATACCGAATGCTTCAGCACTCATTAACTGGTCCTCCGCATGGGTCATTAAGATATCCATTGGAGGCAGTTCGCCATTGGCAAATTTGGTCAGCAGTTCACCATGAGCCTGATGCCCGCCATTGAAGGCTTCCTCGCCTTCCTTGATTTTGGCTCTGGCTTCGTCAAAATTACCTTCACTGGCCAGATCGATTGCTTCAATGTAGAGAGAACGTGCTGATCCAACTGCGGCAATAATCTGGAAAGCGGCCATTTCGAGACCTTCCATTGTTAGTCTCCCAGAACTTCGGCTACGTGCTTAACGACGTTTTCACCGTTCATAGTTCCATAATCTCTCATTTCAATGGCTTCAACAGGCTTGTCGGTGAATTTTTTCTGTATTTCACCAAGTTTGAATCTGACCTGAGGCCCTAACAGAATGATAGAGGCTTCGGGTCCGAAAGTGTCAACTTCTGACAGAGGGTGAGCTGCGATTTCATAATCAAACCCTTTGGCTTCAGCAGCCTTCTGCATCTTAGTAACCAGTAAACTGGTTGACATGCCGGCAGCACAGAATAATACGATTTTCTTCATTTTCACTTAAACCTTTCTTTCTTGATTACAGTGATTCGCCATTCGTGGCTATCACTTTCTTATACCAGTCAAAACTCTTTTTTCTGTATCTTTTCAGAGTACCGTGTCCCTCGTCATCAAGATCAACATAGACCAAGCCGTATCTTTTCTTCATTTCACCTGTTCCGGCGGAAACAATATCGATCCAGCCCCAGACGGTCAAGCCCATGACCTCAACACCGTCAAGGTTAATGGCTTCACTGATTGATCTAACGGAGTCCTGCAGATAAGCAATCCGGTAATCGTCATTGACGGTTCCGTTTTCCAACTTGTCTTCAGCACCAAGCCCATTCTCCACGATCCATAGCGGCTTGTGGTAACGGTCGTACAATGTGTTAAGCGTAAGTCTCAGACAATCAGGGTCAATGGCCCAACCCCATTGAGATTCCTTAAGATAGGGGTTCTTCAGATTTCTGACTTCCGGCTTTTCACTGGAAACAGTCATTGACTTGTAGCAGGAAAACCCGATAAATTCACAAGGATAGTTTCGGATGAGATAGAAATCATCCTTTTCCGTTTCCAGGAAGATACCCTTTCTATCGTATTCCTTAAGTTTGTAATTGGGATAGTAGCCACCAACCTGGACATCGGAGAAGAACAGCGCTTCTCTTTCCTTTTCCATTGCCAGCAGCTGGTCTTTTGGATTGCAACTGTAGCCGTAGACCGGCATGTATGCCAGCATCTGACCAACCATCATGTCCGGGTTGATCTCATTTTTCAGTTTTACAACGCGTGCAGAAGCCACAAACATGTTGTGAGCCGCTTGAGCGATGGCCTGATCACTGTATTCCGGTACTCCGGCGCAGATGAACGGATAACCGACAACGTTGTCAATCTCGTTGAAAGTCAGCCAGTACTTGACAGTGTTGCTGTATCTGGTAAACAGTACACGGGCATAGTTTTCAAAGAAACCGATCAGCTTGCGATTGGCCCAGCCGCCATAACGGGTACACAGGGTCAGCGGTATTTCATAATGAGACATGGTAACCAGCGGTTCAATGTGATATTTGCGCAGTTCGGCAAAAACTTCATCATAGAACTTCAAACCTTCTTCGTTTGGCGTTTCCTCATCCCCTTCCGGGAAGATTCGAGCCCAGTTGATTGACATTCTGAAGGCCTTGAAGCCCATTTCAGCCGCTAGGGCAATGTCTTCTTTATAGTGGTGGTAGAAGTCGACAGCCTGGTGGCTGGGATAATACTCTCCTTCCAGAACGGCGGGAATAGCATTCTCCGGAAGGACCAACGGCTGCCTTGGTCTTAAATCGGTGCTTCCCGTTTCGCCCGTAACTGGATTCTTCCAGGTAAGCTGTCTTCTACGGGTCATGGATCCGCCTGTCAGAACATCACAGACGCTTAATCCCTTTCCCCCTTCAAAAGCTCCTCCTTCATATTGATTGGCTGCGGTAGCCCCGCCCCAAAGAAACGATTTTGGAAAGCTGGTCATTTTTACTTCTGTTCCTGTTCAGCCTGCTTGGCAGCAACCTTGTTGCTGATGAGAACGAAAGGTGTATACAGAGCTACGATAGCTGCGAAGGCTACGAACTGGACGATTACTGCTGAGAATTTGCCACCGGTAGCTAAGAAGGCATTGATGAACGGAGGGGTAACCCACGGAACATCAATATAGGTAATAGGCATAACACCGATAACAGTAGCGATATAGCCAATCAGTTCTCCGACAACTGGTGCCAGAATGAATGGAATCATGTAAATAGGGTTCATGACGATTGGAAGGCCAAAGATAACAGGTTCGTTAATTTCAAAGATACCAGCCGGTAAACCAATCTTGGCAATGGCTTTTTCATCTTCCCTCTTACTGAAGAGCAGGATGGCGACGATTAAGCCGATGGTACATCCGAAGCCGCCCATGCCTCCAAACAGAACATTGAATGGTTTGGTGACGATTTCGGTTGGTGCCAAGCCTTGGTTGACAAGTTCGATGTTCTGAGTAAGAGAAGCAAGGAATAAAGGCTTGGTAATGGCGCTGGTCATGGCAGTGCCGTGGATGCCGAAGACCCAGAACACGCCAGTTAATAAAGCGATCCCGATGAATCCGAATGGAGTCTGAACTATCTTTCCTAACGGAGCCTGTAAGGCCTGGTAAATCAGATTGCATAATTCCTGATGAGTGATTTCCGTATAAATGAAGCGGACAAGGCAGAGAATGATGATAGTTAAGCAAGTAGGGATCAATGATGAGAAGGCCTTGCCGACGTTTGACGGTACAGAGTCTGGCATCTTGATCTCAAAAGCCTTTACCTGAGCCAGCTTGCTGTAGAGCAAGACGGCGACGGTAGAAACGATGATGGCATAGAACATGCCCATTGAGCCGGTAACATCCTGGCTTAAGCCAGTGGCCATAACGCCTTCAGCACCTCTGACAGCGAATTCGGTTGGGCTCATGCAGACATAGGTAACTAAGCCGAGGAAACCTCCAAAGTTTGGTTCAACATTATATCTCTTGGCGATGCTGCGAGCCATGTTGAAGGCCAGGAGTAAAGCAATCAGGTTCAGACAGCCGTAATAGATGCCTGAGAATAATGGATTGAATTTGGTTAGGAATTCCAGACCATGAATGGTGGCCAGGCCGGCCTTAGGTGAGCAGACCAGACTGGTAAACAGGGTGGCGATTGAAGCCAGAATGATAAAAGGATTTAATACTATGAAGGCTTCCTGAATGCTGGAGATGATCTTGTTATCGTTGATCTTTCCCGAGAATTCAATAATCTTGTTGATAAAAGCGTCTTTCTTGTTGTCCATTTTTCTCCTCTCTTATCCGATAGTTTCCCCACGGATTAAATTGACAACTAAATCATATCCAAAAAAAAGACCAATCCCTTTGAATTTTAAGAATTGGTTTGCGGTTTTATCTTTATATTTATGTTTCACTAATATATTTATGTTTCACTAAATGAAACAAGCTTGCTGTAACGGTAGGCTAGATAATTGGCAAACATGTTCATGGCCATGTTGGCTTTCAGGTCAGCACTGCGGGCCCCCAGAGATATCCTCTTAAGCCTGCCGTTGCCTGTTTCCGTGGCATTGTCAAAGGTAATCAGATATACCTTCGGTGCATTGATCTGCTCCAAAAACATCATATTCATGTCCATACGCTTGAAATAGTCTCCAGAAGCAGAGAAGATGATGAACAGATCCTTTGAGGTAGCCTGCTCGAGCTTTTCAACCTGTTTAGGCCATGACTGAGCAGTAAAGCAGAATTTATTGAACATGGCGAGATTGTTACCCAGCGTATAGGCAATATGACTAGCCTGAAGATGACCGAAAGCATAGACCTTCTCATAGCGTTGCAGATCGCCAATCAGTTCTTCAAGGATTTCGGAATCCATGGCTTTTTTAAACTCCTCCGTTACCAGATCGATGGCTCCGGCAAATCGCTGCTTCTGTTCTTCTGCGGTCAGAGACTTCTGATGGCTTCTTTCCTTCCTCCCGCTGGTCCTGATCAGCATCTGTAGATCTATGTAATCCATTAACCCCAGTTCCTTGCAGAAGCGGCTGACTGCCGCCTTGGAAAGATTGCATTGTTTGGATATTTCCGTCAGTGAAACACCCGGCAGTTCATTGAAATGCTCCAGCAGAAACCTGGCAATAACATAGTTATTGGATCCTTCATCTTCGCTGTCGATTATACTGAACAGTGCAATTCTCAACCAGTACATAACTACCCCTAAAATCAAAACATGATATTTATTCGTTTTTTACAACTCTTTAATCTTATTGTCGCCTTTTTGCCGATTTTATTCAAGGCTATCATTATTATTGACTGTTAAGGCTTTTATAAACCGAAATCCACATATTTGGGCATAAAGTATTTCCGTTACATAAAAAAGATATCTCAGCTTGATAAGATATCTGAAAAATGTTTATGATACGTTTGTGATACGCTACGGGTAAAAAGATATCAACAAAAGATAAACTCAGCTAAAAATAATTCGACTACCATAAAAATCAGAAATCAAAAAGGCTCAATTAATTGGTGTTCGCCTCAAAGTGCATGTCGTTTTGGTCAAAGTATAGAATCGATTAAACGCGTTTCCCGTACGCACCGCCATCTAAGAATGAAAAGTCTCGTGAGAGACTTTTTTTCTTGATTTATTTATTCATTTCAACGATCCCCGAACGATAAGAAACCGGAGCATATATCAGATACTGATCAAAGCCTGTTTTATTCAATATATGCTCTTTTATAGATTCCTAAACCGATATCAATATCTGTTTTTATCACAGTCCTTATTTATAAGGCTTTCTTCGAATTTCAAAGCCACAATAGACTCTTTTCTGATCCGCATCTTAGTCTTCGATCTTTCGATATTTCGCATAGATGATCATGTCTTCCCTGGCGATCGCATTCTCATCCAGGGCTGTCCCATCTTCAAGGAAGAAGCCCTCAAAGCAATACCCGTCGATCTCACTTGCTTTGAGATGATCGCTTATAAATGAAGAGATGCGCATCTTGACGATCCTGTCTTCTTCAAGTCCGCTTTTGATCGTGATCTTAACAAGGATCTTTCCGATATCCTTGATATTCTCATTGATCCACTTTCGTCTTTCATCAATAAATGTTCTTAACTCTTCGATCTCATCCGCATAGGACTTTGAAGTATCCATTCCATTTTCTTCATAAAAGCTCTTCCATTTTTCAAGGTCTCTGTCATAAGACATTTCATTCTCGTTTTTGTATTTATCAAGAAGACCATCTTTCTTCGTGACTTCTTCAAGTATTCGATCAAGAAGCGTCCATCTCTGTATCAGGAGTTCCTTGAAATCTTCACGGTCTCTCAGCTCATCGATCCATTCCCATCGGACATGATTGAAATAAGATGGCTCCGGCATCGAGAATACGGAATTTCCCAAAGAGCGGTCAAAGTCCCACAACGGTCCGAAGTGCAGTTTCCCCCTAGTTCCATCTTCTTCCACGTTCTTTTTATAGATATATGTCGAAGGCGTTTTAAAGGCATCCTCGTTTTGCGTAAATTCCTGTATCAGCCAGTAATCGGCAGCTGATTCAAGATCGATGCAGTTTTCGATACCCTTTCCTTCAAAGATCGCATCCTCCGCCTTTTGAATAAAGTCGCGGATGTAATTTTTCTGTGCATCGTTTTCATAGCCTTCTTTACCAAAAGAAGGTGTATCATTCAGAAAGCTCACTTCCCGATTCGTTTTAAAGATATCTTCCTGATCCTGTTCGGCCCAGGGACTAGTGGAAAGCAGATACGGGCCCTCGATCTTAGGAAGCTCTTTTTCTTCTTCATCCATCTCTTCAAGCTCGATGCGTCCTGTTCCAAATCTGACCTGTTCACTCAGATAATAATTGCCCAGATATTCATCATTCATGTACAAGTCAATATTGACTCCCTGCATCGTATACTCCATACCCATTTTTTCAGACAGATAAGAGACCAGACGATTGCGGATGAATGTGCGATCATACGCATTGGCCAAAAGAACATAATGGTTGTTTTTGCCCATGCCGAAAAGATCTTCTCCCTCTTCCAGTTTGATCTTGTATGGTTTCTTATCAGCCAGCCAGGTCGAATTGCCTCTTCCACGGATGTAAGAGAGTTTCACATCCCTGAGATCGTCCTGTTCAATGTCATAAGCATCCGGCACGATCAGATCAAAAGAACCTGTACACTCCACAGAGTGGTCTTCACTGTTGTGCATCGCATCGATCGCTTCTTTGCCCCCATCGATATGCAGATGAAGTTCCGGGATCTTTGAAGCTTCTTCCTTTACCGTTTCTTTTTTCTCGCATCCGCAAAGCACAAGAAAAGAAAGCATCATAAGCATCATTATTTTTTTCATACATGAACACCTTCAATCTGATTATAATACGTCTTTTTCAAGAAGAAAAACGGCTCACGCCGTTTCCTTCCTTCTCTGGATGATCGTTCTTTCAAATGCCGCAAAACGCTTGGACATCTGCCGTTTCATGAAGAAATCCGCCAGGCCGCTTTGTTTGCCGCCTTCCTGTGTATACGTCAGGACACAATTCGGTCCTTCGTCTTTGATGAGATAGCAGAATACATACTTTTCATTCATCATTTCATAGATTGTCTCGATCTTTTCCAGGCTTGGTTTTCTGACATCCACATAAGCTGTGATCTGCTTGTTTCCGTTTTTGCGCTTGTAGTTGTAGCGGCAGCCCTTTTCGATGTCTTTGACTTCGTGTTTCTTACCGCTTTTCTCACTTGCTTCAAAGGCGATCTCTTCCAGAAGCAGATCATAGATCTCTTTCGCAGTGACTTTGAGCGTCTTTTCGTATTTGAACATAGGCCTTCTCCTCTTGTCAGTCTGAGATCACCCTTACCCGGATGATGTTTTCAACTTCATTGAGCGCCTTTTCATCGACGTTGGAATTGGTATCGATCATCGTATAGGCAAGATCGCCTCTGGCCTTATTGACCAGGTTTTCGATATTGATCGCATTATTGCCGATGATGGCTGTCAGTTTTGCCAGCATGTTTGGTACATTCTTATGAATGATACATATGCGGTGTGATGTGCTTCTTGGTTCGGATACCGAAGGAAGATTCACAGAATTTGTAATGTTTCCATTTTCAAGATAGTCGATCAGTTCCTTTACCGCCATGACAGCACAGTTTTCTTCCGATTCCGGAGTGGAAGCACCTAAGTGCGGGAAACAGACCGTGTTCTTGCAATGAACGAGCCTGTAGGATCCAAAATCCGTCACATAGCGTGCGATCTTTTCTTCTTCCAGGCCCTGTATCAGATCATCTTCATTGACCAGTTCGCCGCGGGCAAGGTTGATGATGCGCATATCTTTCTTCATCATGGCGATCGCCTCTTTATCGATCATGCCTTTGGTCTCTTTTGTGGCCGGTATGTGAAGACTGATGTAATCACATTCCTTATAGATCTCATTTAAGTCTGTGACATGTTTTACCCACTTGGACAAGGACCAGGCTGCATTGACCGAGATGTATGGATCATAGCCATAGACTTCCATGCCCAGCTTGACTGCCGCATTGGCAACTAAGACGCCGATCGCACCAAGACCGATGACGCCGAGCTTCTTTCCGGTAACTTCCGGACCGATGAAGGCACTTTTGCCTTTTTCGATGACTTTTGAAAAATCATCCGCATTATCCAGCTCATCTTCCCAGATGATGCCCGACTTGATGTCACGGCTTGCCAGGAACAGCGAACAAAGCGTCAGTTCCTTGACCGCATTGGCATTGGCACCCGGCGTATTAAAGACGACGATGCCTTTTTCGCTGCATTTTTCGATCGGGATGTTGTTGACACCGGCTCCCGCCCTGGCGATCGCCAGCAGTTTATCCGAAAGCGGATATTCATGAAGAGATGCGCTTCTGACCAAGATCGCATCCTCATTCTCCATTTCTTCACAATAATCATAGGAATCGTCAAAGAGCTCGAGGCCCTTTTCATCGATCCTGTTTGCCAGTCTTATTTTCATCAGCTGTTCTCCCTTGCGAATACATCCATGAATTCGATCAGTTTCCTGACACCTTCGATCGGCATCGCATTATAGATCGATGCGCGGATGCCGCCCACCAGACGATGGCCCTTCAACGATACAAGGCCATTTTTTGCCGCCTCTGATGCAAACTTCTTGTCAAGCTCCTCACTTGGCGAAGTGAAAGTCACATTCATCAAAGAACGGCTGTCCTTTTCCGCATGTGGCTTATAGAAGCTTTGCGAATCGAGATAATCGTATAAAAGCTTTGCCTTCTTGATATTGTTTTTTTCAATGACTTCAAGACCGCCTTTGTCCTGTATCCACTTTAAGACCTTGCCTAAGACGTAGATCGGATAAGTGGCTGGCGTATTGAGCATCGAATCGTGTTTTTCCATCAGCTGATAGGATAAGATCTGCGGTGTGATCCTATCAGGTTCGCTGATCAGATCCTTTCGTAAGATGACGACTGCTATACCGGCAATACCGATATTTTTTTGTGCACCGGCATAGATGAGACCGAAGTCTTTGACATTCACTTTTCTTGAAAGGATGTCGGAACTCATATCGGCAACCAGGATCTTTCCATGAACATCCGGATAGTTTTTCCACTCCGTACCATAGATCGTGTTGTTGGAACAAAGATGAACATATCTTGCATCCTCACTGAGTGATAATTCATCCTGTGCCGGAATGTGCGAGTAATCGTTATCTTTTCCATCATAAGCGATATGGATCTCGCCATACTTGGATGCTTCCTGCGCAGCTTTTTTGGAGAAATTGCCGGTGATGATGTAATCGGCTTTGCCGCCTTTTAAAAGGTTGAGCGGTACAGCCGCAAACTGGCCGGTCGCTCCGCCATGCATGAAAAAGACGTCGTAGTCTTCCGGGATCTCCATGATCTGATACAGTCTCTTCTTGGCATCTTCAAAGATCGAAAGATAGTCCTTTCCTCTGTGGGACATTTCCATGACTGCCATGCCGGTATTTCCATAATTGTAGAACTCTTCATTCAGCTCATTGAGTACTTCATCTGCCAGCATCGAAGGCCCGGCTGCAAAATTATAAACTCTGTCTTTCATAGCTCCCCCTTATTTCGAAGTGTTGCGATCTTTATATCCGTGCCGACGTGTTCCGGCTTGTGGGCGTCGGAAGCACAGACCAGTTTCACTTTATTCTCTCTAAATACCTTCAGTATATTCTCACTGATGCCGATATCTTTATGTCCATAGCGGTAATGAATGCCGGTATTGTTTTCGCTATACATCCCCTGTTCACTTAATGCGGCAGCGATCTTCTGATAGGTCGGCTCCAGATCATAAGAAGCTTCGTGACCAAACAGCTTGATCTGATCGGGATGGGCCAATCTGTCAAAGAGTCCGGATCGGATCAGCGATAAAACTTCCTCATAGTATCGCCTGTAAATATCATCGGTACTTCTTCGATCCCATAAGAGTTCCTTTGAGAAAGACATATCGTAAAGGATCGAATCGACGCTGTGTACAGCACCGGTCACAAAATCCAGCCGCACATCCTTCAATATATCTTTCAACAGATCTTCCGTATTCGATGTGTAGCAGACCTCAAGGCCAAATCGTACCTTGATCGGAAGATCCTTTTTCCGGATCGTTTCGATCAGAGCCTTATAATCATCCAGGGTATTGCAGAACTTGGTCTTCTGTTTCAGCCACTCTGCCTGCAGATCATAGGCTTTGAGATGTTCATAGCAGCCTTCAAATTCCTTGAAGCGATGGCTGTGGTCAAGGATATCGACTTCGTGAAGTCCCTTTGAAATGCCTTCTTCAATGAAACGCATGGCGTATTCTTCATTTAATGGTCCGTATTCCAGATGCATATGTCCATCACAAAGGTAAAGATCATCGATATACTCGATTTCTATGGCAAGGGCACCATACCGATCGATCTTATCCTTGGAATAATAGGCATACATATCACCAGGATCGGCTGTCTCGCCTTCTGCATAACCCATAGAAACAGGATCATAGTCCTTATAGAGTTCATAGAAGTCCTTATAGACATGAAGGTCTTTGACTTTGCAGCAAAGCACATCATAGGCGTTTTCGCTGTTATGAAAAAAGACCGGATCAGTGACCCGGATCTTTTGTCTTTTTTCATCGTTCAGTCTGAGCTCCACCGTTTTCTTCCGGGCTTTGATCAGCTGAAACGCATTTGGATACAGATCCATGTCAGCGCGCATAAACTTTATTTACTCTATGATATCGTAAATCAAAGCTTTTGGGCGTCAAACAAGTATTAAAGAAGATCTGTAACGAACTTTTCGACGACTTTCATGTCGGTCGTCGGTTCAAATCTGGCAACGACATTGCCTTCCTTGTCGATGATGAACTTCGTGAAGTTCCAGCGGATATCGCCGCCCTTGGCATCCTTGTTCATCTTCTTGACTGCCAGGGAAAGTCCCATTGCAGCTACGCCTTTTCCAAAACCTTCGAAAGTCTTCTCCGATTTTAAGAAGGTGTAAAGCGGAAGCTCATTTGCGCCGTTGACATCAGACTTTTTCATCTGCGGGAACGTCGTGTTGTAGTGTAATGTGCAGAATTCATGGATCTCTTCATCACTACCAGGTGCCTGATTGCCAAACTGGTTACACGGGATATCGAGGATCTCCAGACCTTTGTCATGGTAATCTCTGTACATCTGCTCGATCGGTTCGTATTGCGGTGTAAAGCCGCAGCCCGTAGCCGTATTGACGACCATGACGACTTTGCCTTTGAAATCAGACATCTTGACTTCTTCGCCCTTTGCGGACATTACTGTATAATCATAAAAACTTGCCATATTATATTTCTCCTTTAACAAGGCTATGTTAACACCAGGTAACCGGCACGCTCAATCGTTTTGCCCGATGACCGGTACTATTTGAAAGCCTTTACAGGATTATTATGTTAAAATAAATTTTAGATATGCCTACTACTTATGCACACTGGCGTTTCGGGAATGACTGCATCAATACGCTTCCCGAGGATCTCAGAGACGCCATACATCATCATCGTGAACTTTTTGACTTCGGTGTCCATGGGCCGGATATCTTTTTTTATGACCTGGCGCATCCGGAAATACCGAAATACGGTTCAGCCATGCATCATCAGCCGGCGAGAGACTTCTTTCAAAGATGTATCGAAGTTTATAAGGAGAATGAATCAGATAAAGAAGCAATGTTATCCTACATCTTGGGATTTTTGTCTCATTACACGCTCGACTCGCAGGTCCATGGTTATGTCAACCGCAAAGATATAGAGACGGAGGGACTTTCCCACAACAAGATCGAAGCCGAATATGACGCCCACCTCATGAAACTTGACGGCCGCTCCATCGCCCGTACCGATCGTGCGGAATCCTTAAAACCGGATAAAAAAGATTCGGCGATCATTGCCCGCTTCTTCCCGTTCGATACCAAGGAAGTCTATCGTACCTGCAGGATGCATCATTTCATCATCCACGCGATCAACTGCAAGTCTAACCTCAAAAGAAACGGCGCAACAAAGATCCTCAATGCATTAAAGATGAACGATTACCGCGATCTGATCATACAGCTTGAAGAGCATCCTTCCTGCAAGGATTCCAATCTGCGTCTGGATAAACTTCGCGGCTATGCGCTGGAGCTCTACCCGATCCTGGCAGCTGATCTGATGAATGCCATCCGCAATGACACCAAACTTTGTTCCTACTTTGACCGTGATTTTGATCCGGAGGGAGAAGATGAAAAGATCCTCTCCTATCAGGAAGAAATAAATTACACACCAGAAAAGATCAGATAGTTATTTAAGGAGTGATATTTTTTATGAACGGCTTATTCAAAAAGCTCAATCAGTCAAAGATCTTTAAGGATC
The DNA here is from genome assembly GCA_002362065.1 of Solobacterium sp. UBA3303. Lineage (GTDB taxonomy): Bacteria > Bacillota_I > Bacilli_A > Erysipelotrichales > Erysipelotrichaceae > Colivicinus. The sequence goes on along the minus strand of DESX01000047.1, from coordinate 8,605 downwards.
TGTCACCTCAGGAATTCTCCTGGGTCCTCTACGATGTCGGCAATTCCGCCTTTACGATGCTGGCATGTTCCCTGGTCCCGGTCTGGTTCTCCAATCTCGTACTTGCGACCGGTGCCAACCAGCTCAAGGCCACATCCATGTGGGGCTATATACAGGCCTGCGTCACCGTCGTCTTAGTTGTTGTCGGACCGATGCTTGGTGCGATCGCCGACCACAAGGATACGCGCAAGATCTTGTTCCAGACGGCCGTATTCATCGGCGTATCGCTTTGTATCCTCACCGGCTTTACCTGGAACTGGGTGGTCTTCACGATCATGTACATGCTGACGAGACTGTTCTATTCCGCATCGCTGACCTTCTATGATTCGATGCTCAATGACGTCACTACGGATGAAAGATCCGACGCGGTATCCGCCTATGGCTATGCCTGGGGTTATATCGGATCCTGCATTCCATTCACCCTCTCACTGGCTTGTGCGGCACTGGGACCTTTGATGCTCAACATCATCTCAGAATCCCTGTCAAAGATCCTGGCCTTCATCATCACCGGTGTATGGTGGCTGATGGTCACGATGCCATTATTGAAGAATTATAAACAGATCAACTACGTCGAAGGCAAGCCGCACATCGCAAAGGCCTTCAAGAAGATCTTCAAGACGATCTCTAAGATCGTCTCGCAGGACAAGAAAGTCTTCTTCTTCCTGATCGCTTTCTTCCTTTACATCGACGGTGTCGGAACGATCATCGACAACTGTGTAACCATCGGTAAGGCTGTTGGTCTGAATAACGATATCTTGCTGATCATCTTCTTGCTGCTGACGCAGGTCGTTGCCTGGATCGGTTCCCTGGTCTTCGCAAAACTGTCCAAGAAATATAAGACGATCACCCTGTTGTCGATCTGTATCGGCGGTTACTTCGTCGGTTCCTTATACGGTCTGTTCATCAATACGATGCTCGACTTTGCGATCCTGGCCTTCATCGTCGGCTGCTTCCAGGGTTCCATCCAGTCCCTTTCAAGAAGCTACTACTCCAGGATCATCCCGGATGAAAACTCCGGCGAATACTTCGGTCTCTATGATATCTTCTCCAAAGGTGCTTCCGTTCTTGGCTCCTTAGTCATCGGTATCGTCACTGCCAGAGGAGATCAGGTGACCGGCAAGATGACGCTGAACCTGCTTGGCAAGAGCGTTCAGGTCGGAAGCATCAACCTGGCTGTCGCAATGCTTTGCATCTTCTTCCTGCTCGGTCTCATCTTCCTAAGGATCGCGGACAAGTTCCCTTCCTCAGATGAATCGAAGGCAGATATTCAATAATTTTCGAAAGACAGAGCGATCTGTCTTTTATAATTGTTATGATGAATAATCCTTTTGTCTATTCATTTAACGAGAAACGTTATCACACGTTCAATTACTATCTCAAGACCCGCTACAACGGCAAGGTCGCCAAGGTCATCCTTGACGGCGGTTTCAGCTGCCCGAACAGAGACGGCACAAAATCAACAGGCGGCTGCATCTTCTGTTCCCAGAAAGGAAGCGGCGATTCCAATACATCGATCAAAGAATCGGTCTTAAAACAGTACGAAGAAAACAAGAAAGTCATGGACCGCAAATGGCCTAATGCCTATTACATCCCCTACTTTCAGTCGTTTTCCAATACCTATGGTCCCTTAAGCAAGATCAAAGAGATGACAAGACCCTTCTTATCCATGGATGAAGTGGCTGAGATCTCCATTGCGACAAGATGCGACTGTTTAAATGAAGACATCATTTCCTATCTCGATGAGATCTCTAAGATCAAGCCGCTCTGGCTTGAGCTGGGTCTGCAGACATCGAATGACGAAGTCGGAAGAAAGCTCAACCGCTGCTATGACTTCAAAGATTTTGAAGATGCTTTAAGACGTTTGGAAAAGACTTCCATCAAGGTCTGTATCCACGTCATGAACGGTCTTCCGTTTGAAGACAAGGAAGGCATGCTGAAGACAGTCAAAGATATCAGCCATCTTCCGTTTAATGCCATCAAGATCCACATGCTGCATGTCCTCAAAGATACGAAGCTTGGACAGATGTATGAGGAAGATCCATTCTCACTTATCAGCCGGGAAGAATACATCGAGCTTGTCGTCAAACAGCTTGAGCTTTTAAGACCGGAAGTCGTCATCGAGCGGCTGACCGGCGATCCGATCAAGGAGGATCTGCTTGCCCCATCCTGGGTCTTAAACAAGACGACCATCCTCAACGACATCGACAAGCTGATGCGAAAACTCGATACATATCAGGGCAAATACTATGAATAACAACACATTCGTGCACAAATACATACGTCCTTTGCTGGACAAGGAAAAGACAGTCGTCGATATGACGGCAGGAAACGGCAATGACACATTGTTTCTCGCCCGTTACGCAAAGAAAGTCCATGCCTTTGATATCGATGCAGAGGCTTTGAAAAGGACATATGAAAAAGTCAAAGACCACGACAACGTCGAGCTGCATTTAGACAGTCACGCCAACATTGATCAATACGTTGAAAAAGATGAAGTCTCACTTTTTATATTCAATCTGGGATATCTTCCAAACAGCGATCATTCAACACCAACCAAGGCAAATGAGACACTAAAAGCTTTCCAGAAGGCTTACAGTCTCTTAAAGGAAAAAGGCTATATCGTCATCACCTTTTACCTCAGACAGGAAGGCGGCTATGATGAATACTATCTGCTTGATGACTACATAAAGAAAAACAGGCTTCAGATACTTGAAGCCTATGTTCAGGATAAGATCGATTCACCGATCACCTATATCATCTATAAATCAGTCAAGGACTGATGCGTAAGACCAGTACCTGCTTATGCTGGAGGAAGCACTCCAGGTCATATAGCCATCATCCACACCGGCATTCCTTAAACCCTGTATCTGCGCAGCAATGAAGCTTTCATCATATAAGACATCGTAAGGATCGGAATTCTGTGCCATGATCCAGGTACGGCATTTTGCCCGATCGTAGGTCTTTTCCTGTGCGTAGTAGGTAGCTTTGCCCCATCTGTACATCAGTTCACCCGGTTCAAGCCATGGTTCCGGGATGCCATAGGCATAAGCGGCAAAGTGGTCCGGATATGGCATCGAAGAGATCGCATCCGCCGCATTGGAGATGGCTGGCCAAAACTGGCCGTAATAGGAAACGAAAGCCGAGAACTTCGTATCATCGTCACCGCTGATCTCACCAAAGACATCTGCAGAAACGTAGATGCCTTTTTCATGCAGGAACTCTGAAGCATATCTCAAGAAATTCGTGATCGCCTGTCCTCTTGTCTCATCGTACTCATTCCGAAGATCGACATCTTCGACATCTTCCGGCAGACGCACGTAGTCAAACTGTATCTCATCAAAGCCCATCTGTTCGGCAGCTTCAAGAGCTAAAGCGACATCGTATTCCCACATCTTTCTTGAAAAGATGCTGGGCCATTTTACAGCCCCATACTGGTACAGTTCGCCATTGTAAAGCAATGACTCATCGGGATTGTCGATCGCAAAGGAATCGTCCTTAAACGCCGTGATACGGCCGATCAGATAATAGCCGGCCTCTTTGAGTTTGGCTACATTGCTTTGATAGGTCTCATAGCTGTTTGGGATATTGTAGGTCGATGGCGCATATTCCTTTGTAACAGGCGAATCATAGGCAAGTTGCGTATCGATGTAGCAGTCCTTGATGTCAACGACAAAGGCATTGATGCCAGGACACTCCTTTGCGACCTCGATATAGGAATCAGCCGCTGAAACAGCTTCCGCATTGATGTATAAGGCGTTGACCTTATCCGGCATCTGTGTTTTTGGCGTAAAGCTTTCCTTTGCGTAATAATCGATGGCCCTTGGATCGCCGCCCCCGCCAAAATAGACATCCGCATAGATCGAATCATCGAGTTCCGTCTCATAATAGTCATCGGAAACATATTTTGAAGAGATGTAGCCTGCATCATCGACATAGTAGTGATCGATGCTTCCATCCGCAAGCAGTTCATTGAAACCTGTTATATTCAATAACTGTTTCTTTTTGACGAAGCCGCTGATGTGATAATCGCCAGGTTCTTTGCTTAAGACATGATCACGCAAAGCATATACGCTTTTTTCAAGGACCGCGTCTCTTCGATTATTGACCAAAACATCCTCCAGGACATAATAGGTCACACCATCTTCCACAAACTGGCAATATTCGATCTCATCGATCTTCACTCTCCGGTTCTTGATATTGACAAGACTTCCTCTTGTAAATTCCTTCTCATTTCCATCTTTATCTTTCAGGATCAGACTGCTGTGGTCTGCGGATAGATAGTAAGGCGTTGTTTCATTTCCCTTTCGATACTCATAAAAAAGATAACCCAGTCCGCCAATCAGCAGCAGTAAAAGGACGCATAAGAATGCGATCAGTTTTCTTTTTAATCTTCTTTTTCTTCTTCTTTTCACAAGCCCATTTTAGCACAAGAAAGACTCCCGTTTAAGGAGCCTTTCTTTGATCATTCTAAGGGGAAAAAATCGATACTATGTTTTTAATAATGGCTGGCTTATGCAAGGACTTTTCCTTACGATTTCATGATACTTCAGCATATATGAACAGATTATGGTTTCAATGTGTAAAATTATGTGAAGCATAGAGGTTATAATTGATGTATGGTCAAAAAAATTCTTATCGTTTTGATTTCACTGTCCGTACTTGTTGCGGGTGTCTATTATAATGCGGCTTACGTCAATACAAAACAGATCACCATCCGTGAAGAAGTCCTGAAGTCGGAGCAGATCGCAAAAGAAAACGACGGCTTTCTGATCGCTTATTTTGCGGATGTCGATCTCAACGCATATCTCAAACAGGAACAGATCGATTCTTTCACAAATACGATCATGTCCTTCAAACCGGATCTCATCTTATTTGGCGGAGATCTCCTGGATGAAGATGCAAAGAACGATTCCGCAAGTATACAGGGGCTCAAAACTGCCCTTTCGAAACTGGATGCCCCATATGGCAAATTTGCCGTCTATGGTGACCAGGATCATGCGCGTCATGAGGAAGTGACATCGATCTTAGAAGAATGCGGTTTCCGCGTCCTTAACAACGAAAGCATCCTGATCTGCAACGGTCCGTCCGATTACTTCAATCTGGTCGGCATCGATTCCCTCTCCAAAGGATCTCCGGATCCGCAGAGCGCCTTCATGGGCACCAACGCAAAATGCTATACGATCGCGATGTCCCATTGTCCGGATATCTTTGATTCCCTTCTGGGTTATCATGTCGATCAGCTCCTCAGTGCCCATTCCCGCGGCGGACAGGTCTACTTCCCGTTATTGTCATCGTTTGGAAGAGACTATGGCTGTCGCAAATACTTCAAGGGAAAGACAACGAAAAGCGGCGTGACCCTTGATATCACAAATGGCATCGGCCGCAAAGGCAGCAATGCCCGTTTCCTGGCCGACAGTGAAGTCGTCTTCTATACGCTTAAGTCTCTTTCTTCAGAAAACTGAAGAGCTCGAGAAAGATAAAACCTTCAAATTCAAATGTGCTTAACGGTTCTTCCTTATCCAGGAAGACCTTTTTGTATGGGTCATAGATCTTTACATCCCTGAGGTCGACGCCGATGAAGGGCTCCAGCATCGCAAAATTGGCGTTAAAACTCAAACGTTCATCCAGACAGACCTCATAGACCTTTTTGCTGACGACGTCCTTGAAACGAAAATAGATCTTATGCATGATCGATGCACCTCAACAGTATCTTTCTTCCCTGCAGGATGAAGATCCCTTCGTTGTCCTTAAGATCCTCTTTGAGATCGGCATAGAAGAGCCTTTGCATGAATACACCGGAACCGACCCATAAAAATGCTTCCGGCAGGGTTTTTAATTCCTTTGGATCGCAAATCTTTAAACCATACGCCTCTTCATAGATCCTTGCATCCTCTTTCTTATACGAAGCGATGATCAGATCCTTTGAGGCAAAGACTTCCTTCCTGGTATTTAATTCCATGCCTAAAAAGATCCTTTCTTCTTTGACAGCCGCTTTTAAATGCACAGGAATGCGCTTGATCAAAGACGGACAAGTGTTTTCGCTCTTGTATATTGCTTCGCTGTTTACCGCGATAAACGGAAGTACCTCTTCCTTGCAAAAGAAATTTTTCCCCTTATACAAACTGCGTGTGGCAAACAGATAAGAGATCTCCGATGGATCACTTGTATCGATCAGGACCTTGTTTTTGAAGCAGCCGATCAGCTTGTAGCCGATCTCCGCGGATGAGCTCAAACAGATCAAAGAGACATTCTCCTTTTTCTGTTTGAGAACTTTCATCAGCAGGTCCCGATACACTTCCTCATAAAACAGAAAGCTATTGAGATCCTCGATCAGCAGGCTGACCCTTTCTTCTGTTTTCATCAGATAATCGAATATAAACAGAATGTCATCGCTTTCCTCATACAGAAAACTGTCTTTGCAGGATCTCTCATCAAGCCGTTGTTTGCCGATATGAATAAACGGCCGTTTATTCTCATTGAGTGTATTGATCAAAGCGTTGATCTCATTTCTTCGATGACTGCAAAGCAGAAGATCTTCCTTTAAGGAATACGCCAGAAGACCGTTTTCCCCTTTGATGTAGTCATCGATCTCACCCAGGACAAAACATGGACCCTTCGCCAGTTTTTGACGTTCCATCGATGATGGTGCAGAGATCTTCAGTTTCTTTTCTTTCAAAGATATTTTTTCACAGATCTCAAGGATCTTACCGGTGAAATAGGAAGCCTGTGACAGGCCTCTTCCGATGACTTTCCGGCTTTTCTTTTCAATCTGCAGTTTTTCATCAAGCAGATCGATCTCATAAGGTTCACTTCCCTTGGCGTCACTTCCCGCATAGATCGATGCCCCTTTCTGTAAGGATTCGTCCACTTTCAGATAAAACTGACCCGGCGCAGTCAGATAGGCTGCCTCCTTACTTTTGATCAGATCCAGGGAATCCTTTTCTTCCTGCACTTTAAGGCAGATCTTGAAACGGGAATTTGACCAGATCTCTTCATCGATATTGCCGGAAGGCTTCTGCGTTGAAAGGATCAGATGAATTCCAAGGCTCCTGCCAATGCGCGAGATCGAGATCAGCTCCCGGATGTATTCGGGATGTTCCTTCCTTAATTCTGCAAACTCATCGACCAGGATCAGCAGATGTGCCATCTTTTCCAGACCAATGCTTTGAAGATCACAATCTAGATACTGATCGATATCACTGATCGAGTAAAGACATCTTTGTGAAGCCATTTTAAAGATGCGCTGCCGTTCCAGACAGATGTTTTTGAGCTGTATGATCAGCCGCTCAAAGTTTTCTTCCAGGTTCGAGACAGAGGCAATGATATGCGGTAGTCTTCTTCCCTGAAACGACAGTGACTGTTCGATCTGTGAGCCTTTGTAGTCGATCAGTACGATATTGAGGTAGTCTGGCGAATAGCGAATGCACAAAGACAACAACATCGATATGATCAGTTCGCTTTTCCCCGAACCGGTGGATCCGCCGATCAGGCCATGGGGTCCCTGCTTGTCTTCATGAAGGTCAAAACACAAAAGCTGATCCTCGTTCCAGGCAAAATCACAGCGCAGATCATGATGTGAGCTTTGATAACTCTTTTCGATATCAAAGTGTTCAAACAGACTTAAAAAACTCCTGTCTTCTTTCCTTCGGAAACGTTCATTGTACATGCCAAGTTCATGGAATCGCTTATCCATATCCGATACATCTTTGACATAGGAGAAAACTCTTCTTCCCTCTTTATAAAGGACACCATTGTTTGTCAGATATTCGACGATGACGTTGGATCCTTTATCCGCCTCATCGATCTCATTGACGAAACTGATACGATGGATCATATCATTGCGAAATGAAACAGAGCAGCTGTCCTTGCAAAACAGCAGAACGGGCCTTTCAGTCTTTATCTGATCGAGCTCCTGCAGACTTCTTTCATCCGTAAAAAACAGACGATGTTCACCAAGGAACAGATGCGGCAGATCATAAAAGGATGTGATCGCAGCTTTGTCTTTTGCATAGACAGCGATCGCAAGATCTTCATAGCTGTGCTTATAAGCCGTCTCCAGCAGGAAACGATGAAAGAAATAATCTCTCTCACTTTGTTTGGAGACGATCGTCACATTTCTGTTTTTATTCAGGTCCAGAAGAAGCGGCAAAGGGCCAATATGAGAAAGGATATCTTTGATCTGTCGTTCTTCTTCAAAGACGACGAGACTTTCCTTTTCTTTCTCCAGTGCATAGGATCCATAGGATCTTCCAAGACACAGATGAAACCAATCTTCATCCCCTTTCTTTAAATAAAACGGTCTTTTTTCAAGCTGTCCCAAAGAAAAATAGGATCCTTCCTTACCTTTGACATAGCTTTCGATCGCTGAAAGGACATCCTTCTTATACGTTTCAAGATAGTCCTTATATGCCTTTTCTGCTTCTTTTGATTTCTGTTCTTCCCTTTTGTTTTCACTCCGGTAAAACAAGACCGGCAGGACCACCCCGCTTACAAGCATTGCCAGAGGCGAAATGATGTAAGTCAGAGAATCCAGGATCCCCTTTCCCTGTTCGAAGTTTCTGTATAA
>DESX01000085.1:11571-19737 GCA_002362065.1 Solobacterium sp. UBA3303 | reverse complement strand
GGCACATCGATCTTGCAATAGCCCGGACACTGTCCCATGTGATAGTAAAGGCAAAGATCCTTCTTGAGGTTTTCACATTTCCTGGTCGGATAGAGCTTGCTGATCAACTCGACCATATTCCTGGCTGCGCCGACATCGGGAAACGGACCGTAGAGCTTTCCTTTGTATTTGTTTTTCTTGCGAAAACGAACGACACTGACATACGGTTCCGGTGTATCCTTGATCAGGATGTAAGGATAGGACTTGTCATCCTTAAAGACGATATTGTACTTTGGATCGTATTCCTTGATCAGGTTGTATTCCAGGATCAGGGCTTCCTTTTCCGATTTGGTGACGATGTAGTCAAAATCGGCGATGTTGCTGACAAGCTTCGTCGTCTTGTAGTCGTGGGCTCCTCGGAAATAGGAATTGACACGATTAAAAAGGTTGATCGCCTTTCCGACATAGATCACCGTTCCATCTTTATCTTTATGTAAATAAACTCCCGGCTTTTTTGGTAAAGTCAGCAGTTTTTCTTTCAGATCACTCATTTGAACTCCACGATCGTCACTGCACTGCCGCCATCGTAATAATCGCCGTCTTTAAACGACTTCACATAGGAAAGCTTCTGCAGACGCTGACGTATGGCTTTTCGCAAAGCACCTGTGCCGATGCCATGTATGACTTTGACATTCGACATATGGGAAGCGTTTGCCTTATCCAGGTATTCTTCGACCATCACCAGAGCATCCTCGACTCTTTCGCCGACCAGATTGATCTCGGAAGGCATGCGCTTATACTTCTGCGCTGTGACTTTGGTCTGTGGCTTCCTGATCTTCGGCATCAGAGTCAGATCATTCAGCGAAACTTTGACACTGAGACCTCTGACCGAGACTGTTGCCTTGTCTTTGGAGATCTGGCTGATGACGCCGATCTGTTCGTTGTCCTTGATGCGGACGTTGTCACCGACCTTGAATTCGACTTTCTCCTCTTTCTTCAGAGGTTTATTGACGGAAAGCTTTTCGATCTGTTCGACAACTTCCTTGTTTTTGACTTCCTTGATCGAATCGAGCTTTTCGAGAGCCTGCAGACGAATGTCTTCAATATAATCATTGAGCTCATCGAGATACTTCTTCTTTAAAGTCTCTTTTTCCGCTTCGAAGGCTTTATTCTTTTCTTCATAAGTTTTGATCAGCTGCTCTGCATCGTTTCTTTCTTTCGCCAGTTTTTCCTTTTCGATCTGCAGATCCTCGATCTGTCTCGAAAGTCTGTCCATCAGTTCTTCCTGATCCGACTTGTTTTTCTCCAGATAATGTCTGGCATTGGATATGATGCCCTGATCATCAAAGTAGCGGGATGCGATCTCCAGGGCATTGGATGCGCCGACCGAATCTTCAAGATATTTGTAGGTCGGGGTAAGCGTTTCCATATTGAAACCGACAGAAGAAAGAAGGATATTCTCATCTTCATAGGAATAATTCTTGATGTCATCAAAATGCGTCGTGATGATAAATGATGCACCCTTTTCCTTCAGCTTGTCCAAGATCGCCAGTGAGATGGCCTGTGCCTCCTTAGGATCAGTACCGGAAATGAGCTCGTCGATCAGGACCAGACAGCGATCATCAGCTTCATTCAATATGTGATTGATGTTTTTGATGTGTGCCGAAAAGGTCGATAAGGAATCGGAGATCGACTGGTTGTCATCGATATCGACATAGATGTTCTTATAAAACGGGACCTGCGCCTTTGAGGCAATGATCGGAATACCTAAATACGTCATTAAGATCGATAGACCGATAGCCTTCAAAGAGACGGTCTTGCCGCCGGTATTGGATCCGGATATGACGATGCCTTTATAAGGTGAAAACAGACGATACGTATTGGAAACGACTTTCCGCTCATCGATCAGAGGATGGCAAAGATCTTCAAGATCAAAGTAAAGGTCATCGCCCAAAGAAGCGATGATGCCTCCCCTTTTGATGCCGTATTGCGCTTTGGCAAAGATCACGGAAAGACGCATCAGTGAATCAAAATTCTGCATGTAGTCTTCACTGATCGAAGATACAAGATAGGACAGCCTTCTCAAGATCGCTTCAATCTCATCGTCTTTGTCTTTCAATAATGAGATCTTTTTATTGTTGGCCTCGATGAAAGATGCCGGTTCCACGTAAAACGCCAGTCCCGAAGAAGAGGAACCATAGGTGTAGCCCTGGTATTTGTTCTTGTCGGAATTCTTGATCAGGAAAGTGATCCTGTCGTTGCGCATATAGATGGATGGTTCCTGCAGAGAGTCCATATGTTTGTCGATGAAGGAATGGGCTCTGTTATAGAGGTCCTTCTCACAGCGGTCGAGATCGAAATTGATCTGTTTGAGTTTCTCCGAGGCATCATCTTTGACTGCACCGGAATTGTCGATACAGGATTCGACTTCATCAAAGACCTTCTGTTTCAGATTTATCGAATCCGGATAATCGCGGATGTGCAGGTCTTCGGAAAACTTCGAAAACTCCTTCGCGATGCGGTTGCAGTGATTGTGGAAGACCAGGACGTTTTTAAGTTCGATGCCGTTTAAAAGAAAGCCTTTGTCCGCCTTTTCGAGAAGATCGTTGACGTTATAGATCCCGTCAAAGCTGATGTTGACATCCTGCTTCAGAAGCTTCAAAGCTTCATCGGTCTCAATCGTCGCCTTTTTGATCTGCAGAGGGTTGAACAAAACATCCTCATCCAGGATGAAATGTTTCGCCTCTTTGATCGGTGTATATTCAGCGATCTGGCTCTTTATGATATCCAGGTCGAGATTTGCATAACTATCTTTCATCATTCTTCCTCTTCGATATGAGCCATTCTTTCAGTTGCTGGCGATAGGAATCCATATCAATATCATCAAACTTTTCCCGGATGTTTCCATCGGACACCTTTTCCACGATGAATGTAAAAGCCTCATCGGAATAGGAACGGATGTATTTCAAAAGCGTCTGTTCTCTCACTTCCCTGCCGTTTTCAACAAGCGGCGTATATAACAGCATCGATAAGGCCAGCACGATCAAAGTCGCATGCACGATGCCAAAGGCTCCGCCTAAAAGCTGGTTGAAGTTTCCGATCACCGGGATCTTGTTGAGCGACTTCACCAGCAAAGAAATAAACATATACAGAAGCTTCAGGATCAGAAAGATGATCAGAAAATACGCAACTGTATTGAGCATCGTATTGAGATCAAAGACCTTATTCAGCAGTTCGTACTTTTCATCAAACTTGTTTAAGTCAAATAAGGGAAACAAAGACGAAAAGACCGGTGCGGCAAACCAAGCCGCAAACAATGACAGTGCCGTATAAAAAAGAGAGAGCAGTTCATACAAAAAGCCCTTCTTATATCCGATCCATATCATCAGCAGATATATCGCAACGATAAACGCTGAGATAAAGATAAAGTACTCGCTGGAAATGACCATACATAAATTTTAACGCAATTGCCGATATTTTAAAAACTTTGATTTATACTTATATATATGAGCAATTTTTCATTCAGACTCGACGATGAAAAGATCGCAAAACTCAAGCAGACTTTTCATGAATACATCAAAGAAAACAAGAACGAATACATCGATACCTTCATTCAGAAAGACGATCTGACGATCACGATCTACAAGTCCAAGAAAGTCGTCTTTCAGGGTAACGATGCTTTCTTTTATGCCCAGGCTTACCTGGAGACCAAAAAACTGGCACAGGCAGGATCCGATGAAGTCGGTACCGGTGATGTCTTTGGACCGGTCGTTGTATGTTCGGCGATCGTTGAAGAAAGTGATTACGATTACATCGAAGCCAATCACATCACTGATTCCAAACAGCTCTCCGATGCCTTCATCCTGAAGATCGGACCCGAACTTCGAAATCGCTTCAAACACTCCCTGCTGATCCTTGATAACGCGACCTACAACAGGGTCCACGAGAAGGAAAACCTCAACGCGATCAAAGCGAAGATGCACAACAAAGCCTATCTCAACATGCTCGACAAGGGCTATGAGATCCCGAAAGCTGCCTATGTCGACCAGTTTTGTTCCGTCGATGATTATTACCGCTACCTGGTCAATGAAAAGAGAGTCTACCATGATCTGATCTTTGAGACCAAAGCGGAATCCAAATACCCGGCAGTTGCCATCGGATCGATGATCTCGCGCTATGCCTTCCTTGAATACATGGACGCCTTGAACAAGAAATACGGCATGGAATTCCAGAGAGGTTCCTCCAATACTGCCGAGATCGACAAGCAGATCAAAACGATCATCGAAAAATACGGAAAGAATGAATTAAAGAACATCGGCAAGCTGCACTTTAAGAATTTTGACCCTTACCGATAGTGCTATAATAGTTGAATTGAAAGGATAAATATATGAAATTAAAGAGTTCCTATTTCTATACACTCAGAGAAGATGCCAGAGACGAAGATTCGATCAGCGGCAATCTTTTAGTCAAAGCCGGTTTCATCAAGAAGACTTCAGCCGGTGTCTATATCATGCTGCCGCTGGGACTGAAGGTTCAGAACAACATCGAGAACATCATCCGCAGACACATGAACGAAGCCGGTGGCCAGGAAGTCAAGATGCCGGCTTTGATCGCAGCCGAATACTATGAAGAATCCGGCCGTATGAAAGGCTTTGGCCCTTCCATATTCAAACTTAAAGACAGAAACGACAAAGACATGGTCTTAGGTCCGACACACGAAGAACTCTTCGCCTATGCCGCAAAGTCCATGATCCGTTCCTATAAGAACATGCCGTTCAATCTCTACCAGTTCCAGACAAAGTTCAGAGATGAACCGCGTGCAAGATTCGGCCTGGTCCGTGTCAAGGAATTCGTCATGAAAGACGCCTACTCCTTCGATGCGGATGAAAAAGGGCTCGATGAAAGCTACCGAAAGATGTTTGAAGCTTACAAGAAATCCTTTGATGAGATCGGTGTCGATTACCGCATCGTCAAGGCTGATACCGGTGTCATGGGTGGTCTTCTTTCTGAAGAATTCCAGGCGATCGCACCGCTTGGTGAAGACACCCTTATCTATTGTGATGACTGCGGCTACTCTTCAAACCTGGAAGTTGGCCAGACCGTAAGCGTCAAACCGGAACATAAAGACCCGCTTCCGATGGAAGAAGTTGAAACGCCTCATCAGGAAAGCATCGAAGCCGTTGCAAAGTTCCTTCATATCGATATGAAAGACACGGTCAAAGCATTATTGATGAATGTCGATGGAAAGCTCGTCGCCTTCTTCATCAATGGTGAAAGAGATCTCAACGAATCCAAAGCCTTGAAGCTTCTTGGCGGCTCCGAGATCGGTTTTGCGGATGATGCTTTGATCGCTACGTCCAATGCAGTCCCGGGCTATTGCGGACCTCTGGGACTCAATTGCCAGGTCGTCATTGACAAGGAAGTCCTCGATATGTGCAACTTTGTCTGCGGTGCCAATAAAAAAGGCTACCACATGAAAAACGTCAATCCTTCCGATATCAAGTACGATCTTGTTGCGGATATCGTCAACGCCAAAGAAGGAGACCTCTGCCCGGTATGTGGCAAACCGCTCAAATTCACCAAGGGCATCGAAGTCGGCAATACTTTCAAGCTTGGTACCAAGTACTCCAAGGCCATGGGTCTTCAGTACGCTGATGTCGATAACAAACTGCAGGATGTCTGGATGGGTTCCTATGGCATAGGTCTTGGCAGAACGATGGCTGCGATCGTCGAACAGAATCACGACGACAAAGGCATCATCTGGCCGGAAAACATTGCGCCATTCAAATACATCATCCTGATCATGTCTTCCAAAGATGAGACACAGAATAAGGTTGCGAATGAACTCTATGACAAACTCATGTCAAACGGCATCGAAGCTATCCTCGACGACAGAGATGAAAGACCTGGCGTCAAGTTCAATGATGCAGAACTGATCGGTATCCCTTACCGCATCACGGTCGGCAAGAAGGCTGGCGAAGGCATCGTCGAATTCAAGCACAGAACAGCTGAAAAAGCCGAAGAGATCACGATCGATGAATTATTAAAGAGAATAATCGTTTCCTAGAAACGATTATTTTTTTAAGCATGAATAAAGGGCTGTTTTGCAGCCCTTATTTTATTTTCTGTTTTTGATCTGATCTTCGATCTTTGCGACGAAATCATTCAATGGCATCGATTCGGAACCTTCAACGCCATATCTTCTGATGTTGACTGTTTCATTTTCAACTTCATTGTCACCGACAACGATCGCATAAGGGATCTTGTTCATCTGTGCTTCTCTGATGCGGTAACCGAGCTTTTCATTACGGTTGTCAACATGGACACGAACGCCCTTCTCTTTCAGCATTTCGCATACCTTGTAGGCGTAATCTGCCTGTTTTTCAAAGTGGACAGGAATGATGACAGCCTGTTTCGGTGAAAGCCATACCGGGAAGCAGCCCTTGGTCTCTTCGATCAGATAAGCAGTGAATCGGTCAAACGTACCGAATATAGCTCGGTGCAATACGACCGGTGTCTTCTTTTCACCATCAGAATCGACATAGGTCAGTTCAAATCTTCTTGGGAGCAGGAAGTCGAGCTGGCAGGTCGACAAAGTGATCTCCGGGCCGATGGCCGGCTTGACTTCAACGTCAAGTTTAGGTCCGTAGAATGCAGCTTCGCCGATCGCTTCGAAATACTTAACGCCGAGGCTGTTGAGGACTTCTCTTAATTTCGCCTCTGCCGCATTCCACATATCATCATCATCGAAGTACTTTTCCTTGTCCTCCGGATCTCTTAAGGAGAGACGGAACTTGTAGTTCTTGATGCCGAAATCTCTGTAGACATCCAGGATCAAAGTGACGACTTTCTTAAATTCATCCGCGATCTGATCCGGCGTGACGAACAGGTGTGCATCGTTCTGGCACATGCATCTGACACGTTCAAGACCCTTGACAGCACCGGAAGCTTCATAACGGAAATCGGTAGCGAATTCACCGATCCTGACCGGCAGATCTCTGTAGGAATGCAGTTTGTTCTTGTAGATCAGCATGTGGTGCGGACAGTTCATCGGTCTCAAGACGAATTCTTCGTTATCGACCTTCATCATCGGGAACATGTTGTCTTTGTAGTGATCCCAGTGACCGGAAGTCTTGTACAGATCAACAGTACCGACACAAGGCGTATAGACATGTTCATAACCGAGCTTCTGTTCTTTTTCGTAGATGTAGTTTTCCAGTTGCTTGCGGATGATCGCACCGTTTGGAAGCCACATTGGCATACCGGCACCGACTAAAACATGGTTCATGAAGAGTTCCTGTTCCTTGCCGATCTTGCGGTGGTCTCTCTGTTTGGCTTCTTCGATCTCCTGCAGGCAGGCATCGAGATCTTCCTGGCTGTAGAAGGCTACGCCATAGATCCTTTGCAGCATCTTGTTCTTGGCATCGTTTTTCCAGTAAGCACCGGAATACTTCAGGAGTTTGAAATACTTGATCTCTTTGACGGATTCGACGTGCGGACCGCGGCAAAGATCAGTGAAATCACCCTGGCTGTAGCAGGAGATGACTGTGGAATCATCCATGTGATTGATCAGGTCGATCTTGTATTCGTCGTTTTTGAACATTTCAAGAGCTTCTTCCCTGCTCAGTTCCTTGCGGACGATACGCTTGCCGTCCTTGGCGATCTTCTTCATCTCTTTTTCAATCTTCGGAATATCCTCATCCTTGATGACATCATCGCCGAGATCGATATCATAGTAAAAACCATCTTCAATGACCGGACCGACCCAGAATTTGGCGTGCGGATAAAGATGAGATACAGCCTGCGCCAGCAAGTGTGCACAGGAATGGTTCAGCACATTCAGTTTTTCGTCTTCTTTGATGTTGATCATGTAATCCTCCAGAAATAAAAAAGGCGGCACAAAGGTCGCCGAAGCGAGGTACCACCTTATTTTCTTACTCAAAACTCTTAACGCGAGCAACGTCTTCCGATTAAGGAGAAACTCCTGAGTAGTAATCTTAAGCTCTGCCGGATGTTTTCAGCAGCCACATCCTCTCTGCAGACAGACTTCCCAAGATCGTGTCTCATTCGCTGTTTCTAAAAATATTATAGTGATTCAAAGATAATTTTTCAACAAGACCCTTACATGTATTCCTTCATGAATACATCAAGATTCTTATAATAATCCGGATCTTTATAGGCTTCGAT
>DESX01000085.1:0-11478 GCA_002362065.1 Solobacterium sp. UBA3303 | reverse complement strand
GATCTTTGCCATATCAAATGGAACGACTTCATCCTTTTCACCATGGATGAACAGGATCGGGATCTCGTTGCTTTCCAGGATGTTTTTCGGTGAGATGTCATCGAAGGACATGCCGAAACGCTCCTTCATCTTCTTTTCGATAATGTTAAGTACCGGACCTGGCAAGGCGAGCTTGTAATCCTTCCTGATGATGTAGGCAAGCTCTTCCTTCAAAGAAGAATAGCCGCAGTCTTCGATCAGACACTTCACATTTTCCGGAAGCTCATAGGCGCTGGCCATCATGATCGTCGCTGCACCCATCGAGATGCCGTACAGGCAGATCCTTACATCCGCATACTTCTGGCAAAGGTAATTGATCCAGATCTGCAGATCCTGGGATTCCTTGAAACCGTAAGTGCAGTACTGGCCTTCCGAATCACCCGCTGATCTCTGGTCGATGATCAGAAGGTTGTAGCCGAGCTTGTCGAATTCATAAGCTCTTTCATACATCAGAGTCTTGTCGCTGTTGATGCCATGGACCAGTATCATGTAGCGGTTGTCTTCATGATTGTGCACGTTGTAGGCACAAAGCTTCAGTCCATCAAAGGATCCGACCTTGACCTGGGTGACGCTTGATGAAGTCAGCCACTCCATGTACTTTTCTTCCGGCGTGAATTTGTTCTTGATCCGGCTGAAGACCCGCTTCAGCATCTGGTCGCCGATCGCCTGATAGCTCAGATAAGAGACACCGCCCAAAGCACCGGTGATCAGGATCGCATTTTTAAGTTTCATTATTCAAGCTCCTTCTTCTTTTCCAGAAGGACGTTGTAGGAATTGCGGTAGTTGACGAGCTTCGCCCTTTCCTCTTCGACTTTGGCAGCCGGAGCCTTGGAAACGAAACGTTCATTGCCAAGCATCTTTTCAGAACGCTCGATCTCACTTTCAAGACGTGCAAGTTCCTTGTCGATCTTTTCGATCTCCGCCTTTTTGTCGACGATCTCATTCATGATGAAGCTGATCGAACCGAAATTCGTCGGACGAACGATCGTTTCTTCATTCATCTCTTCGACGGCATTGAGCTTCGTCATACGATAAAGGATCGCTTTGAGCGAATCATCCGTCTCAAAACCATCGAACTTGACGGCAAGTTCCTTGGAAGGCTTGATGCCGTTTTCATTACGGATCTCTCTTGTGATCTTGATGATCTCAATGATCTTGTCGATTGCTTCTGCCTTGCTCTCGTCAATGCCTTCCATGATGGCCGGCCAGCTTTCCTTCATGATCGAAACATCCTTGCTGTGGATGTTCTGGTAGATCTCTTCCGTGACAAACGGAATGAACGGATGAAGCAGCCTGATGATCGCATCCAGACAATAGATCAGCGTATCAAGCGTGTGATGCTTGATCGTGAGGTCCTCGGAATTGAGGGCAGACTTTGTAAATTCGATATACATCGAGCAGAAATCATCCCAGACAAAGGACATGATCTCATTGCCCGCGATCGCAAGTTCATAGCGGTCAAGATTGGTCGTTGCGGAAGCGATCGTCTTGTTGAGCTTGTCGATGATCCAGGCATCGGTCTCATTCTCGATGCTTGGTGTATGGTATTCATAAGTCTCATCAACGTTCATCAGAACGTATCTTGAGGCATTCCATAACTTGTTGATGAAGTTCCAGCCGGCCTGCATCTTCTCATTGGAGAAGTTCATGTCAAGACCCGGAGTGGAGTTGGTCGATAAGAAGAGCCTTAAGGTATCACAGCCATACTGGTCGATCAGATCGATCGGGTCGATGCCATTGCCCAAAGACTTGGACATCTTTCTGCCCTTTTCATCACGGATCAGACCGTGGATCAGACAGTCTTTGAATGGGACATCGTTGCAGAAATGCCTTGCGGAGAAGGCCATCCTTGCGACCCAGAAGAAGATGATGTCATAGCCTGTGACCATGCAGGATGTCGGGAAGTAACGTTTGAAGTCTTCCGTCTCTTCCGGCCAGCCTAAAGTCGTAAATGGCCATAAAGCACTCGAGAACCAGGTATCAAGGACATCCTCATCCTGATGATAATTTTCGATATCTTTTGGCGGTTCAACATCACAATAGATCTCACCGGTCTCATTGTGATACCAGACAGGGATCCTGTGACCCCACCACAATTGTCTGGAAATGCACCAGTCTTCGATATTTTCCAGCCACTGGTTGAAGGTCTTTTCAAAACGCTTCGGATAGAAGTTGATCTTGGTGTCTTCGTTTTCCTGTGCCTTCAAGACATCTTCAGCCAAAGGTTTCATCCTGACGAACCACTGGTTGGACAGATACGGTTCGACCATGACACCTGTTCTTTCGGAATGTCCGACAGAGTGTACGATCTTTTCGGCTCTGACGAAAGTACCGTCTGCCTTGTATTTTTCCAGCAGTTTCTCACGGCATTCGAAACGATCCAGACCGTTGAATTCGCCGCACAATTCATTCATCGTACCATCTTCATTCATACAGATCGGCATCGGCAGGTTGTGACGCAAAGCGATCTGGTAGTCGTTCGGGTCATGGGCCGGCGTACACTTCATGATGCCGGTACCAAAACCGATCTCGATGTATTCATCGCCGATGATCTCTAATTCATCGCCATTGGCCGGGTTGATCGCCTTCTTGCCGATCAGGTGTTTGACTTTCTCATCGTTCGGGTTGACGACGATACAGACATCACCGAACATCGTTTCCGGTCTCGTTGTAGCGACTTCAAATGTCTCATCGGAGCCGACCATTCTGTACTTGAGATAGTACATGTAGGCTTCGACATCTTTATGAATGACTTCGATATTGCTTAATGCCGTCTTAGCTTCCGGATCCCAGTTGATGACTCGCTTGCCACGGTAAATGAGACCCTCATTGTAGTAAGTTACGAATACTTTTGCGACAGCTTTGGAAAGACCTTCATCAAGCGTGAAGCGCTCTTTGCGGTAATCCGTCGAATTTCCGAGCTTTGCCCATTGTGAACGGATGAAATCGGAATACTCATGTTTCCATTCCCAGGCTTTCTCAAGGAAACCTTCCCTGCCAAGATCATAGCGGGAGATGCCCTGTTTCTTTAAACGCTCATCGACTTTTGCCTGTGTCGCGATACCGGCATGGTCCATGCCCGGGACCCACAGTACATCATAGCCTTTAAGCCTGTTGTATCTTGCCAAAAGGTCCTGGATCGTGTTGTCCATCGCATGGCCAAGGTGCAGCTTGCCTGTTACGTTTGGCGGCGGGATGACGATGCAATATGGCTTTTTGGACATATCGCCGCATTCAAAATAATGATGGTCAAGCCATTCCTGATACTTGCCGTCTTCAACTTTTTTCGGTTCGTACTTACTTTCCAGCATATTTTCCTCCTAGAATTAAAAAAGGTGGCAAAAGGGCGCAATTGCGCGGTACCACCTTAACTTATCACTTACGCTCTTAACGCGAGCACACGTACATTCGTAGACTCCAAGACAACTTTTCATCCGGACCAGTATAAGTTCCACCAACCCTTATATCTCTATGTTCCCGCCAGGATTACTTCCTTCTTTTCAACGTCTATTCAATTATAATTTATCCTTACAAATAAGGCAAATCAGCCGATGGCCTTTCGGATACGATTTTCGACCTGATCGATGTTTTTCCTCTTCTCAGCGGATACAAAGGCCACATTCTCCTTGTCTTTGTAGAACTTGTGTTTATTGTTCATCAGCTGGTTGTTGGAAAGCTTGTCGATCTTGTTGCCAACGATGATATAAGGAAGTTCGTGAGAATCAAGATATTCCTTCATATCCTCATCATCGTTTGTTAACCCGATCCTTGCATCCGTGATCATGACCACGAGCCGGATCTTTTCCTTGCGGCTGAAGTAGTCATCCATCATATCTGCAAATTCGATCGCTTCCTTCTGCGATCTTCTCGCATAGCCATAGCCCGGAACATCGACGGCTGTATATTCGCCATTGATGTCAAAGAAGTTGATCAGTCTGGTCTTGCCCGGAGTCTTGCCTACATAGGCGAGATCCTTTTTATAGAGGCAGTTGATCAAAGACGATTTTCCGACATTGCTGCGGCCGACAAAGACGACTTCCTTTTCCGTTTCCGGAAACTGTGCCTTGCTTTTGGCCGAAGTAAGAAAGCGGATCACTATAACAACGCCTCATTGATGACCTGATCGACCTTTTCGACCGGTATGTAGGTCACCTCTTCTTTAACAGTATCCGGTACATCATCGAGGTCTTTGATATTGCCCTTCGGGATGATGATCGTCTTGATGCCGGAACGATGGGCTGCCAGTGATTTTTCTTTCAGACCGCCGATCGGAAGCACGTTGCCGCGAAGTGTCACTTCACCCGTCATTGCCAGATCCTTTTTGACCGCTCTTCCGGTCAAAGCAGAAACGATCGCTGTTGTGATCGTCACACCTGCCGATGGGCCGTCTTTTGGAACCGCACCTTCCGGAACGTGGATATGGATATCGTGTTTTTCAAAGAATTCGATCGGGATATTGTACTTCTTGGCATTGGCCTTGATGAAGTCTAAAGCGATCTTGGTTGATTCGACCATGACATCGCCTAACTGACCGGTAACGATCAGATTGCCTTTGCCTTCAAAGTAGTTGACTTCGACCGGAAGGATATCGCCGCCAAAGGATGTGTAGGCAAGTCCGGTAACGACACCGACCTGATCCTTCTTTTCCTTTGTTCCGTAGTCAAAGATCTCATGTCCAAGCCACTCATTGATCAGTTTCTTGGTGACTCTGACGGATTTCTTCTGATCCTTCAGGATCGCAAGAACGCTCTTTCGGCAGAGCTTGCCGATCGTTCTTTCCAATTGTCTGACGCCGGCTTCCCTTGTGTAATGACGGATGATGTATAAGATCATCTCATCAGACAAAGTAAACTGATTTGATTTCAGACCGTTGAGTTCGATCTGCTTCCTGATCAGATGGTTTTTGGCGATGTTCAGCTTTTCAAATTCCGTATAGCTCGATAATTCAATGATCTCAAGTCTGTCCAGTAATGCAGGCGGGATATTGTCGCGATAGTTTGCTGTACAGATGAACAAGACATCGGAAAGATCATATGGTTCTTCGAGATAATGATCGGAGAACTGTGTGTTCTGTTCCGGGTCGAGGACTTCCAGCATTGCGGAAGACGGATCGCCCTTATAGTCAGATGCCATCTTGTCGATCTCATCGATCAAAAAGACCGGGTTGATCGTGCCGGCACGCTTCATGCCCTGAATGATCCTTCCTGGCAAAGCGCCTAAGTAAGTCCTTCTGTGGCCTCTGATCTCAGCTTCATCACGAACGCCGCCCAGAGAGATCTTGACGAAATTGCGGTCAAGCGCCCTTGCCACAGACTTGGCTAAAGATGTCTTACCGACTCCAGGAGGACCGACCAGACAGATGATCGGCGCTTTCAAGGAATTGGTCATCTGTTTGACGGCCAGGTATTCCAGGATCCTTTCCTTGACTTTGACAAGACCATAGTGGTCCTCATCAAGGATCCTTGATGCATCCTCAAGATCATCGTTGTCCTTGGATTTCTGATACCAAGGGATATTCAAAAGCCATTCAAGATACGTACGGATGACGCCGGTCTCGCCGGTTGTCGGCGGCAGCATCTCGTAATGTTTGAATTCTTCTCTTGCCTTGGCTTTGACGTTTTCCGGATACGGTTCGTTTTCGACTCGTTCTCTTAGATCATCGATATCTGAACCTTCACCGCCGCCAAGTTCATCCTTGATGGCTTTGAGCTTTTCACGCAGATAATAGTCTCTCTGGCCATCTTCAATGCTTTCCTTGACCTTTTCGTTGATCTCCTGTTCGATCATGTCCATATTGCGCTCTTTCTCAATATGGGACAGCATCATCTGTAAACGTTTGTTTACGTTTTCTTCTTCCAGGAACAGCTGCTTGTCTTCAACGTTCTGGATATAGATCTGTGCAAAAGTATCGACCAGTACAGAAGCCAGAGCTGAGTCAAAGATCGTAAACTGACGGATCGGGAAACCCGGACGGGCAAACTTCTGGGCAACGACATTGAATTCGGCCAGCGCCTTCTTTGTCAGATCTTCGATCGTGCTTTCGTCTTCGACGACATCATGGATCTCATCGACTTCAACGAAATTGACATCATGCTTGATGAAATGTTTTGTGATACGGCATCTTGTCAGACCGGCAAAGATGACTTTGAGATGTTCATCTCTTTCCCTGCTCGTCTTGATGCGGCAGATCGTGCCGACATTGAAGACATCATCCGGTCCCGGTACATCGACCGTCAGTTCCTTTTGCGAAACCAGGACGATATTGCACTGATATGCGTTGGCATAGTTGACCGCATCGATCGATGCCTGTCTGCCGACTTCAACGGTCAGATCCTGCATCGGGAATATGACCGCACCTCTTGTACATAATAAAGGATACGCATATTTACTCATAAAAACCTCCCTTATTTAAAGAAAAGACGCAGGAGCGTCTTTTAGTTATTTTTTCAATTGATCCAGAGCTTTCTGAAGCTGCAGGTCATCTTTCAAAGTATCTTCAGGAACATACTTCTTGATGTCTTCGACGCTCATGCCATACATCTCAGCCATCCTGTCATACTCTTTCTGCAGATCTTCATCATTGACTGTGATATTTTCGCTCTTGGCGATCTCAGACAATGCAAGATTGATCTTGATGCGCTTGACTGCATCTTCTTTCATGGAATCTCTAAGCTGATCGACTGTCTGATTTGTGATCTTTAAGAACTGAGCCAGGGAGATGCCTTGCTGCATCATGTTTGCTTCATAGTTCTGGATCATGTTGTCTGTTTCGGTCTTGACCATTGCGTCAGGAACTTCAACTTCACAGATCTCAGCTAATTTATCAAGAAGATCATTTTCCGCATTTCTGTTTGCTTCGTCTTCTTTTCTCTTTGTCAGATTCTCTTTAACGTAATTCTTTAATTCATCAACGGTATTGACGTTTTCATACTTGAGTTCCTTGACGAATTCATCATTGAGTTCAGGAAGGACTTTCTTCTTGATCTCATGAACGGTAACAGTGAAGCGGGCTTCCTTGCCTGCCAGGTCTGCACCGTGATAGTTTTCAGGGAATGTCACGTTGATGTCTTTTGTTTCTTCAGACTTCATTCCGATCAGCTGCTCTTCGAAGCCAGGAATGAATGAATGAGAACCGATGACCAGGTCATGGTTTTCATCCTTGCCGCCTTCGAATGGTTCATCACCTAAGAAACCTTCGTAGTCGATGACTGCAGTATCGCCGTCTTCAACTTCGCCGTCTTCCTTGAGTTCGAGGTCAGCTTTTCTGTCCAGGAGGTCAGCGATCTGGTTGTCGATCTCCTGATCTTCAACCTTGACTTCTTCCTTCTTGTATTCAATGGACTTGTAATCACCAAGCTTTACATCCGGAAGTACCGGGCAAGTGAATGTCAAAACACACTTGTCATCATTCATCTCGTCGACCTTGAGTTCCGGTCTGTCGATCAGAGTCACATCATGTTCCTTGATGGCTTCATCAAGAGCACCCTGTGCCAGTGCTTCTGCAGCATCGAGAAGTACTTCGTTGTGGTTGATATACTTTTCTGCCAGGTGTTTAGGTGCCTGGCCTTTTCTGAAACCTTTTATTTCCACCTTCGCAGCAAGTTTTCTGAACGCAGCTTCCTTTGCCTTGTTCCATGCATCACCTTCGAGTGTGCAGGTCAGTTCAGCTTTGCCGCTTTCGATCTTTTTATATTCCGACATATTCTTTTACTCCTTTAAAAGTCCTAATTATTTTATCATTTAATCGCTGTAATTTCTATATAAAAGCCTATTCTGTCACCTTTTTAGCAGAAAGATCAGCTTTGAATGCATCTTCAATATATTCTTCGATATGAGAAACGATACGATCACAATTCTCTGTTTTGATCTCTTCAGGAAGATTCAGCATGAACTCCTTGTACAAGAGCTGACCGGCGAGTTTCAGCTTGGAAGGCTCCTTCATCAGATCATCATTGAGCCTTGAAATACAATATTGAAAACTCCTGGTTTCCGTGACCCGGACCATTCTTGATGGTGTAAAGCTAATCATGCGGTCCTTGTTTTTGCAATGGAATTCATGGTCGATCTGCTGTGCGATCAAAGAGTCGATCAGCAAGGCTCTTGCGTTGATTGATGCATCTTTTGAAAGATACGTTTCACAAAGATCAATGTGGTCTCTCAGGTTCATCTTGTCAAGTTTTGAGACGGCAAGCAGCTGATGCTGCTCATCGACGTTCAGCAGATACTCTGCGATCTGTTCCTCGCTTAAGGAATCATTCCTTTGAAAGTGCTGGTCAACGATCTTCAGATAATCGTTTAGTTTTTCTTCGATGTCCCTAGGAACATAGGGCATGTTCAGTTCGTTGATGATCAGGCGTCTAGCCTCATGGAAATCTTCTTCTTTAATGGAATCTTCGATCGTTTCGATCAGTTCATTATAATAGTTCATCATTTCAAGTATAGCACTCACACATAAGCAAAGGCCGGAAAGACCGGCCTGCTTGCTTATGCTTATGTTTTTTTAAGGATTAATCAAATCTTTCTCTGTTCGGGTTGTACGAAGTGTGCAGCAGCTCATGAGCCAGGTGAGAGTTCGGTTCACCGAGGAATTTCTCATAGAGTTCCTGGATCTGCGTATTGTTGTGAGACTGTCTGATGACTTGTCTTTCATCTTCCGAATACAGAGCTTTTGCTCTCTTTTCCTTGTAAGTATCAAGGATATCATCGTCTTCATCCGGTAAGAAGCAAGGCTTGACATAAGACTGACCGCCGCCGTTGATACAGCCGCCCGGGCAGCCCATGATCTCGATGAACTGGTATTTGGACTTGCCTTCCCTGATCTCATCGAGCAATACCTTTGCAGACTTCATGCCTGAAGCAACTGCGACATTGACGACTGTGCCGTTGATATCGATGGATGCTTCTCTGATGCCTGCATCATGGCCTCTGACTTCGGAGAATTCGATCTTGCCGTATTCTGTGCCGGTCAGCTTGTAGTAAACAGTTCTCAAAGCTGCTTCCATAACGCCGCCTGTGACACCGAAGATGACACCGGCACCTGAGTATTCACCCATGATGTCCTGATCCCATTCTTCATCCGGAAGCTTGTTGAAGTTGATACCGGAACGCTTGATCAGCTTGCCAAGCTCTCTGGTCGTTAAGACTGCATCGACATCCCTGATGCCGTCGACTTCCATCTCCGGTCTTTCCTTTTCAAACTTCTTGGCAGTACAAGGCATGACAGATACGACGAAGACGTCTTTCGGATCATAGCCTTTCTGCTTAGCCCAGTAGGACTTGATGATCGCACCCTGCATCTGATGAGGAGACTTGCAGGATGAAAGATGATCGAGCAGATCTGCATAGTAGTACTCAGCGTAGTTGACCCAGCCCGGTGAGCAGGAAGTGATCATCGGCAAGGTTCCGCCTTCTGTGAGCCTGTGTAAGAGTTCAGTGCCTTCTTCCATGATCGTCAGGTCAGCACCGAAGTTGACATCGTAGCACTTTTCAAAGCCAAGTCTTCTCAAAGCAGCGATCATCTTGCCGGTGACCGGAGTACCGATCTTGTAGCCGAATTCTTCGCCTAAAGAAGCTCTGACAGCTGGAGCAACCTGTACAACGACATGCTTGCCGGCCTTGAATGCTGCGTCGACCTTGTCGATCTCGGAAACTTCCATCAAAGCGCCTGTCGGACAGACAGTCGTACACTGACCGCAGAGGATACAAGGGGAATCCTTGAAGGATCTGTTTTCAGCCGGTGCAACGATCGTACGGAAGCCACGCTTTTCAAAGCCTAATACAGAGAGGCCATGAGCAGCGGAACATCTTGCGATACATCTGCCGCAGAGGACACATTTGGAAGTATCACGCTTGATCGACGGTGTCAGCATATCGACAGTCGTCTCTGTCTTTTCACCGACATACATGTTTTCTCTTGCGCCGGTGATCTGAGCAACGTGAAGCAGTTCGCACTTGCCGTTCTTGTCGCATTCCTGACAATTGCGGTTGTGGTTGGAAAGAAGCAGTTCAACACTGGTCCTTCTGGCAGCGGTGGCTTTCGGCGAACCGATCGTGACATTCATGCCTTCCGAAACCGGATAGACACAGGATGCGACCAGTCTGTTCGGGCCTTTGCCTTCCTGCGCTTCGACCAGACATACACGGCAGGATGCCAGTGAGCATTCGCCATGGTTGTATGTACATAAGGACGGGATCTCGTAGCCGCACTTCTTGGCAGCTTCCATGATCGTCAGGCCTTTTTCAACCTGATATTCCTGACCTTCGATTCTGATATTTACTAATTCCATCTGTTCCCCTCCTATTGTTTGGATATTGCGCCAAACTTACATGTAGCGATACATGCGCCACACTTGACACACTTATCTGTATCGATATACATTGCCGGAAGCTTCTTGCCTGGAGCAACGTATTCCGGAGTAATGTGATGGATCGCGTCAGCCGGACAGCCCTTCGCACACATCTGGCAGCCGAAGCACTTGTCTTTGTCGATGACATAGGACATTAAGTTCTTGCATACGTGTGCCGGACACTTCTTGTCGACGATATGAGCGATGTATTCATCCTTGAAGGAAGCCATCGTTGAAAGGATCGGGTTCGGTGCTGTCTGACCAAGGCCGCACAGTGAGTTTGTCTTGACGTTGTTGGCAAGCTCATTGAGTGCTTCTAAGTCTTCCATCGTACCCTTGCCTTCGGTGATCCTTGTTAAGATCTCAAGCATTCTCTTGGTACCGATACGGCATGGAGAACATTTGCCGCATGACTCATCGCAGATGAATTCCATATAGAATTTAGCGACGTCGACCATACAGTTGTCTTCATCCATAACGATCGCACCGCCGGAACCCATCATGGATCCTGCAGCGATCAGGTTATCGTAATCGATCGGTGTATCGAGGTTCTTAGCTGTCAGACAGCCGCCGGAAGGACCACCGGTCTGGATAGCCTTGAATTCCTTGTTGTTCGGGATACCGCCGCCGATATCGTAGATCAGTTCTTTCAAAGTCGTGCCCATCGGAACTTCGACCAAGCCGACGTTGTTGATCTTGCCGCCTAATGCGAAGACCTTCGTGCCCTTGGACTTTTCCGTACCGACAGAAGCGTACTTGGCAGCGCCTTCTCTTAAAATGAACGGAACGTTGGCGAGTGTTTCAACGTTGTTGACACAGGTCGGACAGCCCCACAGGCCCTTGACAGCCGGGAATGGTGGTCTAGGTCTAGGCATACCACGTTTGCCTTCGATCGAGTTCAGAAGCGCAGTTTCTTCACCACAGACGAACGCGCCGGCACCAAGTCTTACATGGACTCTGAAGCTGAAGTCTGTACCTAAGATGTTGTCACCTAACAAGCCGACTTCTTCCATTGCCTTGATCGCAAGTTTCAGTCTGTTGACAGCGATCGGATACTCAGCTCTGACGTAGAAATAACCGTTCTGTGCGCCGA
>DESX01000074.1 GCA_002362065.1 Solobacterium sp. UBA3303 | reverse complement strand
ATACCTAAAATACCGACAAAGATACATACCGGAATAGCTATGATGATCAGTCCGACGATCAGCACGATCGCGGATCTGGACAGTTTTTTCTTTTCTTTCTTTGTGCTCATATCAATTCTCCAGCTATCATTCTAGCATACTTCATAAAAGGTTCTCAAACTCCTCTTCATTTAATGTCGTCACACCCAGAGTTCTCGCCTTATCAAGCTTGGAGCCGGCTTCTGTGCCATAGATGACATAATCCGTCTTTTTCGATACCGAACCGGAGACTCTCGCACCGAGGTTTTCCAATAAGGCCGTGGCCTCATTCCGGGAATATTTCTCCAGTGTGCCGGTCAGAACAACTGTCTTTCCGTTAAATACGGACTCTGTGCCCGTGCTTGTATCGATATAGTCCATATTGACACCCAGGATCCTTAATTGTTCGATCATTGCGGTATTGCTTTCTTCATCGAAGAATTCACGGATATATTCCGCCGTGACCGGACCGATATCATGGATATTGCTGAGATCTTCGATCGAGGCATTCATCAAGGCTTCCATATTTTTGAAGCGTGCCGCTAAGATCTTGGCTGCCTTTTCGCCAACCTGGCGAATGCCCAGACCGTTGATCAGACGCTCTAAGGAATTCTTCTTGGAGTTTTCGATCGCTTCGATCAGATTGTCGTAGGATTTTTCACCAAACTTTTCCATCTGCAGGATGTCTTCTTTGCGGTTATGCAGCTTGTAAATATCTTCAAAACTGTTCAAAAGCCCCTCGTTGAGGAATGCTTCAACCCGCTTTTCACCCAGTCCATCGATATTCATCGCATTGCGCTCAGTGAAATGTGCGATCGAATAGACCAGCCTTGCCTTGCATTCGGTGTTGACGCAATAATGCGCAGCCTCATCTTCAAAGCGGTAAAGCCTTCCGCCGCACACCGGACAATGTTCCGGGAAGATAAACGGAACTTGAGAGCCGTCACGTTTTTCCTTGATCGAAGAGACGACTTCCGGAATGATATCGCCAGCCTTTCTGACGACGACGATATCGCCGATGCGGATATCTTTGTCCTTAATGTTGTCTTCATTGTGCAGCGTCGCAAAGCCAACCGTCGTACCGGCGACTTTGACCGGTGTCAGTTTCGCATTTGGCGTACATTTGCCAGTCCTTCCGACCGTGATGAAGATATCTTCCACTTTGGTATGGACTTCTTCTGCCGGGAACTTGTAGGCGATCGCCCACTTCGGGATACGGGATGTGAAACCAAGTCTTCTTTGAAGATCATAGGAGTTGACCTTGATGACCATGCCGTCGATCTCGTAAGGCAGTTCATGTCTGATCTTTGCGGTATCTTCAATAAAGTGGATCACATCTTCGATATCTTCAAATAAGCTTGTCGTCTCATTGACCACAAAGCCAAGATGTCTTGCGTATTGCAGCGAGCCGTAATGCGTATCGGA
This sequence comes from Solobacterium sp. UBA3303, assembly GCA_002362065.1. Taxonomy (GTDB): domain Bacteria; phylum Bacillota_I; class Bacilli_A; order Erysipelotrichales; family Erysipelotrichaceae; genus Colivicinus. Next base: position 3,784 of record DESX01000074.1, on the reverse strand, counting down.
ATTGACATCTTCCGGCACGTGATACCAGAAGCCATCCAGGCCTCTGGATGCACAGATCTTCGGATCGAGCTGGCGAATGGAGCCGGCAGCTGCGTTTCTTGGATTGGCGAATTCTTCTTCGCCATTGGCGCGGCGTTCTCTGTTCACCCGATTGAAGGAAGATTTAGGCATATAGACTTCGCCACGTATGTCATATCTCTGTTTATAAGGAATGGTCATCGGGATCGACTGAATGGTCCTGACGTTGTTTGTCACATCTTCACCTGTCGTACCATCACCTCTGGTGACGGCCTGCTTAAAAAGTCCGTCTTCATAGATCAAAGACATTGCCAGACCATCGATCTTGTATTCGGCACAGAATTCCACTTTCCCATAGACATCGGTGATCTTTTTGGCCCAGTCTCTTAATTCATCGTAGGAAAAGACATCACCCAAAGATAACATCGGTCTTTCATGGGTGATCTTTTTGAATTCGCTCAAAACTTCGCCGCCGACTCTTTGCGTCGGTGAGTCCGGATCGAAGAGTTCCGGATGTTTTGCCTCAAGATCCTGAAGCTCGCGGAACAGCATATCGTATTCATAATCGGATACGCTTGGTCTGTCAAGTGTGTAATATTCGTAGCTGTAGCGTTTCAGCAGCTTTCTTAATTCAAGTATTCTTTCTTTTTCGTTCATGCCTTCATTATAGAACATTAAACATGTCTAAATCCGTGTAAAACACAGCAGTTAGGAGTATAATTTTAAATGCTTACGTTGATATTTTATTAGGAGGTTTTTAGAAATGTCAGAAATCAAACAGGCCTTTGACACTCCGATCACTGAACGTGTTCCATGGGCAAAGGTCTCCGAAAGCAGCGACATCCCTCTCCATCTGGATTACTTTGAAGGATCCATGTATGAAGCGGTGGAAAGGATCGCAAAACAATATCCGAACAATATCGCCTTCGACTTCATGGGAAGATCGACGACATACAGAAAGATGATCGATGAGATCAACAAATGCGCCAAGGCTTTGCGTACGATCGGTGTCAGAGAAAATGACTGTGTCACCATCGCCATGCCAAACTGTCCGCAGGCCATCTATATGTTCTATGCGGTCAACCTGGTCGGTGCGATCGCCAATATGATCCACCCTCTGTCCGCTGAAAAAGAGATCGAGCATTACCTCAATGTGTCAAACTCCGTCACAGCGATCACGCTCGATCAGTTCTATCACAAATTCGAGCACATCCGTGCCAATACAAACGTCGTCAATATCATCATCGCTTCCATTCGTGATGAATTATCCCGTCCGATCAAGGCCGGTTACATGCTGACGGAAGGCAGAAAGATCAAACCGATCCCGAAAGATGCACCAGTCATCCGCTGGGACAAGTTCATGGATATCTCGAAGTCCTGCTTCTATAACTACAAGAAGGAAAGAAAAGGCTCCGATCCGGCAGTCATGTTATATTCCGGCGGTACGACCGGTACGACCAAAGGCATCGTTCTTTCCAACTCCAACTTCAATAACCTCGGTCAGCAGATCATTGCGACCAACCAGATGTTCAGACCTGGTGACAAGATGCTGGCAGCGATGCCATTATTCCATGGCTTTGGACTTGGCGTTTGCGTTCACTCGATGCTGTCGCAGGCTGGAAGAGTCATCCTGCTTCCTCGTTTCACACCGAAGTCCTATGCCAAGGCCATCTTAAAGAACAAGTGCAACTTCATCGCCGGTGTTCCTACACTGTTTGAAGCTCTGCTTCGTATCCCGCAGATGGATGGAAAAGACCTGTCCTTCTTAAAGGGCTGCTTCTCCGGTGGTGATTCCCTTTCGATCGAACTTAAGAAAAAACTCGACAAGTTCCTCTATGACCACCATGCAACGATTCAGGTCAGAGAAGGCTACGGTACGACAGAGACCGTTACAGCATGCTGTCTTACTCCGCCAACCATGTACAAGGAAGGATCCATCGGTATCCCATTCCCTGATACCTACATGAAGATCGTCGTTCCGGGAACGGATGAAGAAGTTCCTTACGGCACCGAGGGTGAGATCGTGATCTCCGGTCCGACAAATATGCAATACTACTGGAACAATCCGGAAGAAACAGCTTCCACACTCATCAAATCCGACTTTGATGGAAGGACCTGGGTCCATACAGGTGATCTTGGCTACATGGATGATGAAGGTTTCGTCTATTTCAAGGGCCGTTCCAAGAGAATGATCATCTCTTCCGGTTACAACATCTATCCGGCACAGTTAGAAAACATCATCGATTCTCACGAAGATGTCTTGATGTCCTGCTGCATCGGTGTACCTGATCCTTACAAGATGCACAAGGTCAAAGCCTTTGTAACCCTTGTTCCAGGAATTGCGCCTTCGGATGAAGAAAAAGAAAAGATCCTCGCACATTGCCGTCTGCATCTGGCAAAATACGAAATGCCTTACGATATCGAATTCAGAGATTCCATGCCAAAGACGCTGGTCGGCAAAGTTGCCTACCGCGTCCTGGAAGAAGAGGAACTGGCAAAGATCAAAGAAAGTGAAAAAGAGTCTGCATAAGCAGATTCTTTTTTTAACGCTATGTTCATGAAATAAGTTGATACTGTCCAAATTGATGGACAATGTGGTTCTTTGAATTGAAATATCATGATGCCAGAGAGGTGCTTTACATGATAAACAAAGACTTTCTGGAATCCTTATCCCCTGTAGAAATACAGATGGTTCATCAGTATATCGGCGTATTGTTTAAAGACAGGATCAAAGATGATACATCCAACTTCGACAATCTTAAGGCAGAGAAATGTCCCTGTTGCGGATCCAGGCATTTTGTAAGGAATGGCCATGATCCGAAATCAGGAAGACAGAGATATATGTGCAAGCAGTGTCATTCCAGTTTCAAGGATTCAACAAACACTTTCTTTTCCCATTCCAGAGTAAGCTACAATACCTGGATCACATTCATCGGATGCGAGGTCGTAGGCCTATCTTTGAGGCAGGAGGAAGCGATATGCGGAGTGTCAAAGACCGGCTGCTTCAATATGCGTCACAGGCTCTATCACGCTTTAGGGAAGTATCAGGACACAAGGAAGCTTCAAGGTTTATGTGAAATTGATTGTGCCTATACTTCCATCAACCTGAAAGGCTGGAAGAGAGATATGCCAAGGCATTCCAAGAAAAGAGGAAAACATAAGCCTGACAAAAACCACAAGCAGTTAAGAGGCATCTCCCATCACAAGATCTGTTTAATGACTGCAATCGATGAAAACGATCATATTCTGTTCAAGATCGCAGGGACAGGACAGGAAGACTATGATAAATATCAGTCCTTCGCTGATCGCTTCTGCAAAAAGAGCACACTAGTCTGTGATGAGAAGCAGAGCATCGCATGCTTCGCCAGAAAGAACCGCTTCAGCTATGACTATATCCCTTCCGGGTCATTCAAATCAGATAAAGGAAATACTTTATCTTCCATCAATCAGTTTCATCAGGAATTCTCCGAACTGATCAGAAGGAAACACGGTGTGGGAACAAGACATCTTCAGGCGTATATGGACTTCCTGGTCGTAACGAAGGAACTGAAATACAGGATCGAACTCAAGAAGATGAACACCAGGCTCTATATGGATATCATCGATCATCCGGTCTACTGGACAAGCGATGATATCTGCCATATCCCGATGCCTGTTGATGTCTATGAAGTCTACAAGGAATACGGATATACTGACAATATTGATATTTCAAAGAACAATTTGAATGAAAACAGGTTACATCAACCTATTTCATGAACATAGCGTT
>DESX01000064.1 GCA_002362065.1 Solobacterium sp. UBA3303 | reverse complement strand
TTGATCTGCAGCTGCACGAATTCAACATCCGGATGTTTTTCCAGAAGTTCTTCAAGCAGTTCCGGATCGCCATGGAATGAGAAACCATAGTGTCTGATCAGACCCTTCTCCTTCATCTCTTTTACGAAATCCCAGAGATGATAGTCATCGTATTTGAAATAGTTCGTCCTTTGTAAGGCATGCAGAAGATAATAATCAAAATATCCTGCCTGCGTTCTTTCAAGAGACGTATAGAATTCCCTCTTGGCGTCTTCTTCACTGTGTACATCCGCATTGCAGATGAGTTTTGTCGCAAGCGTGAAGCTCTCTCTTGGATGGCGTTCGATCAGAGCCTTTCGGATAGCCTCTTCGGAACCCGGATAGGCAAAAGCTGTATCAAAGTAAGTACCGCCAGCCTCTAAAAACAGATCCGCCATCTTTGCAGTTTGTTCCACATCGATGGTTCCATCTTCCAGTTTTGGAAGTCTCATGAGTCCAAAACCAAGTTTCATCTTGTTTTGATCCGTATAATTATCCATAACTCTTCCTCCGCTACCATTTTACAACAAAAACCATATCGTATTTCTCTGCTGCAATTACATTGTAACGATATACAAAATGCCACCAAACAGAAAGAAGAGGTCTTAGCCTCTCCTTGATTTCGTTATGCTTTTTCTTTCAGATAGCGGTCAATGATATCCTTTACTTCCCCTGTCTCGATCCAGGTCCGTATCGTTTCCAGTCCTTCTATATTCTTCTTTGATGGCATCCAGAGTTTCAGATAGCCATGTCTTGAATACTTCTCATCGAGATGTTTCATGATGTAATCATATGCATCATCATCATTACAACCCGGATGGGCATTCCTTTCAAAGATGACACAGCGTTCGATGATGCGGTATGGATCGATATCCCGGTCAGCTTCCGCAACGATGCAGCCATAGACCGATCTTGGCGCATGGTCGCTGGATGCCCGATGGTCTTCGATCGCCTCCTTCATCAAAATGAGTTCTTCTTCCGTGAACCAGTTTCGAAGTTTCTTATCTTCATACAGCCATTTGCCGGACGTCAGATGATGGTCCTTTCGTCCATAGCGAATACCGATATCGTGATATGCGGCAATGCAATAGACTTTGTTGACATCGACATCGTTGTCTTCGATCAGTTCAAAACTGTTTTTGATGACTGTTTTTATATGATCGATCCCATGACTTTTTTCATAGTCCCTGTAACAAGGAAGGATCTGATCTTCGATGTAAGCTTTCAGATAGGGATCCACATCATCGATCGTATGTTTGCGTTTCAAAAGATCTGGACGATAGCGCTTCGTCCGCTTTAATGCTTCTTCCTTGCGCCACTTTTCAATGGCTTCGTGATTGCCGCTAAGTAGTATCTCCGGCACTTTCTTGTCATTGATCAAGGAAGGCTTGGTGTATTGCGGGTATTCAAGAAGATTCGTTTCAAAGGATTCTTCGATGACACTTTCCTTTTTCATCGATCCTTCCACCAGACGCATGATCGATTCACACAGGATCATCGAAGGAAGTTCTCCTCCGCATAAGATATAATCCCCGATCGAAACGAGCTCGTCAACTTCATCATAGATTCGCTCATCAAAACCTTCGTAGTGGCCGCACACGATGACCAAGTCATCCATCAAAGATAAGCGGTGTGCATCCTTTTGTGTATAAGTCCTTCCAATCGGTGCCAATAAGATCGAATGTGTTTTATCTGTACAATTAACGATTAATGCATCATGCAAAGGCTGATAGCGCAACAACATCCCTGCGCCACCGCCATATGGTGAATCATCGACCTTGCGGAAAGATCCTGGGGCATATTCTCTGATATCCTTGATCCGTATATCCAAAAGATGACCGGCAACGCTGCGGCTGATCAAAGGCGTTTTTAAGAACGATTCAAACTGTTGAGGTGCAATACTTAAGATCGTTATTTTCATTTAGATATACAGCCAGTTCGATGGGATCAGGAATAAATACGGTGCCGTAAATACCGCAAGGAATAAGGCGGAACGATGTGCCTGCTTTGCATCAAGTCCTGCTTTCGTCAATATTTTCTTATCGATCAGATATATCAGCAAGCCGCTGATTAGTATCATGACTATAACAACAAACAAAGCCCTGAGATCCGAAAACGGATCAAAGGAGATCGCATTGGCCAGACGATAATCTTCGCCCGTAAGATACAACGTCAGAAACATCAGTGCAGAACCGATAAAATCACAAAGGAATCCGACAGCGCAGATCTTATGGGCATTCTTGTTGCAGAAGTCCTTGCGGCCGATATCTTCACTCAGGCTCTTATACAAGACGAAGCGGTCGATAAAGTAATTGGCCGGTATCAAGGCGAGCCACAAAAAGCTTGGTATCCATACCAGCAGCCAGATCGGAAACAGCACATTGTATAAGCGCACTTCCTTTTTCATTTAGCCAAACAAAACTTCTTTAAAAAATTTTTCACTCTTTTCCCTGCCCCAGGCTTTTAAGAAAGTATCTGTTGCCGGACCACCGTTATTCAGTAAGCCATCGCGATAGACATCGGCTTTAGCTTTCTTTTCATCGTAATCACAGACTCTCGCATCCCTGCATACGTCAAGGTAAGTCTCAAAGTATTCATCAGCCAAAGCTTCGATCCTTGCCGCTTCCTTCTTGGATACTTTCTTTTTGAGCGATGAAGAATAGCGAAGCTCATCATACCAGTTTGGTTTTATTGTTTCCTCATTCAGGTCTTCATATTTCTTTTTGATCGCAAGGAAAGCCTGTTCTTTGCGATCGCCCTGAACAAGCGTATCGTACTGTTCAATGAACAGTGTGATCTTGCCCATAGCTTTGATCAGATCGATCGACAGCAAAGGTGCATCCAGTTCAAACGGATTGATGATCAAAGTCTCCATTTCCATGAGGCCAAGAGGCATCTTTGCCTTCATCAGGGAAACATTGCCTAAAAACAGTGCTTCATAAGCTCTTACATCAAAATTCATTCCCGAGACTTTAAAGGAACTGAATTCTTCATTTTCTTTTTCTTTCAGATCATAGCTCTGTGCCAATTCTTCAACGTATTTTTCCAGCATATAAACACCTTCCTCCCTATTATGATAACATCTGTATTCACTCTTTGATCTGTTTCCAGACACCGATCAGTTTCTCCAGAGACCAGGCCGCGTTTGCGGGCGATGTCGAAGGAAGACAGATGCAGTCTCTATGGATCTGATCTTTGATGTATCGATCGTACATCTTTTGAGCTGTTCTTCCATTGACATAGATCTGTCTGATATCGCAATGATCCAGGATCAAAGTCAGATCATTGGCTTGCACATTTTCAATGCTGGCATCGGAAGAGCCTTTGATGTCACATTTTCCGATAACGTCCCAGACTGCAACATGATTGCGTAAAAGGAACGCCTTCTTTTCTTCGATGCTGACAGGCAGTTGTTCTTCGAATATAGCGGATAAAACTTTCCAGAAGCGGTTTTGCGGATGGCCATAGAAAAACATCGTTTCCCTGGACTTGACCGAAGGAAAACTTCCAAGGATCAGTATCTTTGAATCCTTGTCATAGACCGGTGCGATCGGATGTCTTACTCTCTCTTGTTTACTCATCACTTCTTCTTTTCTATTTTACCGTTTATCAAACTGAATATGACAAAGACCGGAATGATCCGGTCTAAATCGTAATGGATGAACTTGTTTTTCCAGCCTTGATCTGGCTTGCTTCAACCATGATCTTCGTTCCTTGTTTGGCTTTGATGATCCAGCTGAGTTTCTTTCTGGCTTTGGCACTTTGAAGTGTCGTGATGTTTCCATAATAGTAAACACCTGTTTGCGTCGATGCATAACCCTGCAGTTCCTTGATCTCTTGACTCTTCTTGCCGGAGATCAGCTCGCCGCCTTCGATATTGACGATGACCGGTTTTGCATAATCATTTTGCATTGCCAGATCGCTCAAAGCTGTCGATAAATAGCCATGGTTGCCGATAATTGCTTCAACTTTGTATAAGTTTTCATCGATCTGTTCGCAAGTAAGAGAATCGATATGAAGCTTAGGCATTGCTTTAATGAAACGGATATTGAACTTTGTGTCATGTTCCAGTTCTTCCAGCAGAAACTTTTCAGGAGGGTTCTGCTGCGTAAATTTGTAGTTGAAACCACCGATCAGGACTTCACCAAACTGCGGATGATTTATTGGCTTCCAGTCCATGTAGTACTGCGGCACATTTTCCTTGACCCATTTCATGATGGCTTCAAAGCGTTTGAGATCTTCATAGATATCTTCCTTCTTTTCACCCCAGTTGCGCTTGACGCCTGCTTTGGCACAGACATCCCAGAATTCCATCGTATAGGCCGGTATGCCCTGTGTCTCATACATCCAGTCATCCAGCGCACCGGAATCATAGAATTCCTGTGAACTTAAGAAGGAATCAAAAATGTTCATCGGCTGGTAGGACAATTCTTCTTCGCCCATCTTAGCGATCGCCTTTAAGATCGCGATATCACCCTGCGGCGCCTTATCCGGTGATTTGGTTCCAGGCGGATAAAGGATCAGGCCGCCGCTGGTGTGGCCAATGGCGGCACCGCCGATATTCGGATGCGAAAGCACAAAGTCGACGATCGCTTTGGTCTCGATATTGCTTAAAGGATAATCACCGGCACCGGATTGTCTTGGTTCTGGATTCCAGCCAAACGGGAAGTTGCGGTTGAAATCCAATCCCCATCCCCGTTTGCGAACTTTCAGGTTCTCATCGCCATCATAGCCTTCGAGACTTCCTTCCGGATAGATTTCATAGAAATCACCTTCATCATCCGAAGGATCCCTTAAAGTCATCAAAGAATCATCTTTCGGATCTTTCTTCCAGGCACCATAGGCAGACTTGATAGCCATCATGCGGATGACGCCGTCATCATCGAGATCTTCCTCTTTGATGCCGCCTTCTTTGTCTTTATGGATACGATCGACCGATCTTAAGGTGTATGGTGAAGACAGATAGACTTCTGCCCCATCCGGTGTGACTCTTGGAATGACATAGACCGTCATTTCATCAAGGATCTTTTTGCAGGTCTGATCACTGTCGTAATTGGTCAGAAGATAATCGATCGTATGCATCGCACACATCGAAGCTGTGACTTCCCCGGCATGGATATTGCCATCGAGGTAAAAGCCCGGTTTTTCAAGCATATCTCCGGTCTTTTTGTTGGTCAGTATGGCAAGATACTGATTCCTTCCTTTTTCCGTTACACAATTCACTTTTAAATCGATCAGATACGGATACTTTTCCACAAAGCTTTCCAGGATTTTTTTGATCTCATCGTATTTGAAGTAATGATCATAGGTGTATGTCGTTTTCATAACCTTCTCCTATAAGACCTGTGACAGGAATTCGATCGTTCTTGGGTTTTTCGGATGGTTGAAGAATGTATCCGGATCCCCTGCTTCGGCGATCACGCCGTTATCGATGAATAAGATACGATCTGCCACTTCCTTGGCAAAGCCCATCTCATGGGTGACGATGACACAGGTCATGCCCGAATCCGCAAGCTGTCTGATAACTTCAAGGACGCCTTTGACCATTTCCGGATCAAGTGCCGAAGTCGGTTCATCAAACAGCATCACATCCGGTTCCATCGCCATCGCCCTGACGATCGCAAGTCTCTGCTTCTGACCACCCGATAACTTTCTCGGATATTCATTGGCTTTATCGGCCAGGCCGACCTGTTCAAGCAGTTTCATCGCCGTCTTTTTTGCTTCTTCTTCCGGGATCTTCTTTTCCAGTGTCGGAGCCAGAGTGATATTCTGTAAAACCGTCAAATGCGGGAATACATTGAACTGCTGAAAGACCATTCCGATCTTCTGTCTGTGCTTGTCGATATCGGTATTCTTCGGATCAAGTTTTTCTCCTTCAAAGTAGACATCGCCGGACGTCGGCACTTCCAGCATGTTTAAACAGCGCAGGAACGTCGATTTGCCGCCGCCCGAAGGTCCGATGATGCAGACGACTTCCCCTTTATAGATCGTCTCCGAAATGCCTTTTAAGACTTCCAGTTCATTGAAATCCTTTTTAAGATCAACAGTTTGAATCAATGCTTGTTTATCAGTCACTTACAGCAAACCTCCTTTCCAGGAGCTTGACAAGATTTGTCAGTACAAGAGTCATAACAAGGTAAATACCGGCAATGATGAATAACGGCTGCCAGGAAAGATATTTGTTCGCCAAAAGCGTCCTGGTATACATGAGTTCATACAGCATGAATGTGCCGGCCATCGATGTTTCCTTGATCATTGAGATGTATTCGTTGGCAAGTGAAGGAAGGATGTTCTTGATCGCCTGCGGAAGGATGATCTTGGTCATCGTATGGGATGCAGACATGCCCAGAGATCTTGCGGCTTCAGTCTGGCCGATATCGACCGAATTGATGCCGCCTCTGATGATCTCGGAAACATAAGCTGAAGAGTTCAGAGTCAAAGCGATCAGTACGGTAACTTCCTTTTCCACATAGTTCAAAGCCGGAATAACCAGCGGTAGGAAGAAATATGCGATGTACATCTGTACAAGTAAAGGCGTACCTCTTAATACGTCGACATAGATCGAAGATATGAAATCAGCGACCTTATTGTTTGAAAGACGAAGGATCGCGATCAAAGCCCCAAGGACTGTTCCTCCGGCAACCGCTATGGCCGCATAACGAAGAGTGCCTATGGCACCCTTCAGAAACATTGGCCAGTATTCGATCAGAACATCTATGATACCCGGACCCATTATTCACCTTCCAGAGCCAGGATCTGATCTTCAACATACATCTGCTGCAAAGATGAAGCCTGCGCAATGATGTGCTTGCCGACAAAGTCACTCAGTTCCTTATACTGATCCGCCTTGTCAGCCGGAACGATCAGAGTATGATAAGAAACTTCATCATCGCCGACATAACCGACAGAAAGTTCAAACGCTTCCGCCCTATCAGCCTTCCAGCCAAAACCAGAGAAGGACATGTCAACTTTGCCTGTATCAACAGCTGTCAAAACGGCAGAGAAGTCCATCGTTTCGATCTTGAGTTTGACACCCAAACAATCCGCAACGTATTTTGCCAGCATCATTTCACAGCCATATACCGTGCCATCTTCCGTGATGAATTCATTTGCCGGATAGTCTGGCGAAGTTGCGATGACCATTTCACCCTTTTCAAGGATCTTTTTTAAGATGCCATCTGCATTGCTTAAATCGAGCTGAGGTTTGACAAGATCTGTCGTGTCAAGCAGATATGCATATGTATCATCAATGGTAACATCCAGGAATACCGGCGTATCACCAATGATCGCAAGTGCTTTTTCATCTGCTGTTTCAGACTGCACCTTGGCAATGGCTGTCCATAATGTGTAGTAGTTGTTTTCTGTTGCCGTATTGATGCAAGTATTGACTGCATCCATCAAAGAAGTCTCGCCCTTTTTGGCAGCGGCTACATTTCCTTCGTAATCGCCATACATCGTCAGGTCAAATTTGACGCCCGACATTGCGAACTGACCATTGGATGAAGCGACATAGTTTTGTGCTGTCGTGGAATCTAAAGCTACCGCATCACATTTGCCTGAAGAAAGCGAAAGGATCGCCTGGTCAAGTGTCGTGACCAGTTCCAGCTCAGTCTTAGGTTGCGAATCATTATTGGAGGAACATGCGCAAAGCGCAAATACTAGGATCGATACGAATAATACTTTAATTAATTTTTTCATTTTACTTTTCTCCCTTTCTTTATTTACGTATTCTTATACTTTGATTCTTTTCTTTGAGTTTCTCTTCGTCGTCTGTTCATATCGTTCCTCCTTAAACAAAAAAGCCGTCTCATTCAGAGACGACTTAAAATCGCGGTACCACACTGATTATCATGTATAAACATGATCCCTCTTATCCTTAACGCGGAGCTACGTCCCATCCTATGGATTCAGATGGGAAACTACCGAATGCGCTTCCTGAAGAAGGTTGCCGTTAAACTCTCACTCTGTTTTAACTCGCTGCTGGACTTTCCTTCAATACTCTTTCGGTCATCGAATTAAGAATATAATAATGAAACTTTTACACGATGTCAACAATTTTTGAAATTATTTTACTGAAAATACTTTCATAAAGTATTTGATCAATAGATTAATACTAAAAGCTTTAAAAATACAGGATAAATCCGGGAATTGTTTACCCTTTTATTGTTTTAAACCGCGATCGAGATCATAGTTTATGAATTCATTCACTCATGCCAGGCTCATTTTGAGCGATCACTATGCGATACGTCGATATCATATTCTCATCATCTGTATCGTCCGCTATACGATAAATATCGTATCTGAATAAGGATCTCAAACAGCGAGCCCAGATGAAAAGGAGTGCTCCAACACTCCCTGTCTTTTTACTCGTTTTGATAGAAATCTCTATGCCTGAATTATTGCAGAACTGTTTTGATGCAGCTGCTTAATACAGATTTCTTAATTCTTCCTGCAGTTCTTCTTTGATCAATTTGACATTATCGATCGCTTCCAGGATCTTCGAACGGGCATTGTTGATCCTGCCCTGGACCATCAGATCGGAAAAGAACGAATTGTCAAAGAAGTAGTCCGCAAAGGATAGGAAATCATCCATATCCAGATCGAATTCGATGACGTCATCGATATCATCAAGCTCATTTTTGAGTTTCATCAGACTTTCCCTGGCATCTATGACATAGGATTTGGCTTTTGACATCTTGTTTCGTTTGATGAATGTTGCGATCATGCCTCCGCCAAAGATATCAAAGATCCCCCAGTTTCTCGCAGACAAAAGATCCTGTCTCGCCTTATTGAGATAATACAAAGCTTCATCGGCCGCTTCGATCGCTTCGTTTAATTCCTGTGTGTAATTCATCCGATCTTATAGTTCCCCTGTGCATCGATATCAAGATGGCTCTTGTAGAAGACTTTGATCGCATCGATCATATAGTCAACATCTTTCGATCCGGCTGTTTCGATTGGCGAATGCATAGCCCATTGTCCAAGACCGATATCCGCAGACATGATCGAGACATGTGATGTTGAAATATTGCCCAAAGTTCCGCCGCCTTTTGTTCCGGTCTTGTTGGCAAAGTTCTGCCAAGGAATACCGTTGTCATTCAGAAGCTTTTTGAATAAGGATCCGCTTAAAGAATCTGTTGTATAGGACTGGGCCGCATTGTATTTAATGACGACGCCCTTGTTGATGACCGGTGCATTATTTACATCGTATAATTCAGCATAATTTGGATGTAAAGCGTGTGCATTGTCGCAAGACAGCATAAATCCTTTTTCAACGAGTCTTTGTTCGTCTAATTCCAAATCCCTGCTTAAACGGCTTAAAACAGCCTTCAGCATATCGGAATCCGCACCCTGTCTTGTGCGCGAACCGACTTCCTCATTGTCGAAGCAGGCATAGATATTGATGTTGTCCGGATGGAAATTATCGATAAAGCCCATTAATGTCGTATAGCCGCATTCCAGGTTATCGATATGATTCGATGTAAAGAATTCATCATTCTGTCCCCAGACATAGCCCTTTTCGACCGGCACGAGATACAGATCAAATCCCAAAACGTCTTCCTTTTTGACACTTAGCTTGTCTGCCAGATACTGGTTCAGATCAAAATCGTCATTCACTGTGATGATCGGCACCATATCTTTGCCGACTTCGATCTTCGATTCTTCGATATCCCTTTTCAAATGCGGAGCCATCGAAGGAATGATGCACAAAGGCTCATCATCGTCAAAGATCTTTGAAACGACGCGATCACCATCATCGACGATGATCCTTCCGGCGATCTTCAAAGGACGATCGAACCATGGCCTTTTTAAGATACCGCCATAGACTTCAACATTCAGTTTCGTTGAAAACTTATCCTTGATGATCGGTTGCGGTTTCAATTTAAAGACCGGAGAATCTGAATGGGATGCACAGATATGAAGAGATGGGTCATTCAATCTTTCTCCAACGTTGATCGCAAGGATGCTGGAATCATTGCGTACAGTATAGTATTTCTTCCCCTTTTCGATCTTCTGTTTTCCCAGACGTTCATAGCCATGCTTTTCAAGTTCTGCACGAAGGTTGTTTACAGCACAAAACGCTGTCGGACTTTTATCTAAAAATTTTACGAGATCTTTTACCATAAGTATCACCACCTGTCTATTATTTTAGAACAAATTCTCTTTTACAAATAGTTCTTTATGCATTCCAAAAGAAAAGAGGAACATGTCCTCTATTCATAATACTTTCTTTCTAGATATGCCCTGGTCGCATCCGCAAAGTCATACTGGCTCATGTATTCTCCTCTGAACTGATTGATCGGATTCAGATCACCTTTCAGATATTCGTAATAATCACATTCCACCTTTTTCGTATTTAAACTCAATCCAATCTTATCCCGGAAGATGATGTCCGATAGATCATAATCATTCAAGGAACGAAATAGATCGGTTACCACCATCCTTTGCAATGACTTTAAAGAACTAGTCACGTTCTCATCCGGCCATAAATTGCCGATGATCATATCCGAATCACAGACCGCACCCCTTCTATCAATCAGATATGCGAATAATTCTTTCGATTTGGAACGGTAAAAATGCAAAGGCACATTGTTACAAAGACAACAACGGAAGCTACTGCCCAGAATAGTCTTTTCTTATTCCGATTACTAATAGTGAATTTTCTTTTATCCATAATATGCACTTCCTTTTCTATAGAACGTTTTTTCCCTTTTTCTTATTAAAAAACCGTAATAATACTTACGGTTAAAATATATCGGACAAATATAACAACAGAGCAACAATTTACATATAATTGAAGGCTCAACTATTAGTTTTTTGAATAAATTTTGATTTTTTATCCTTCGTTGACTTTACATAATAAAACATATCTGGCATCTTCGTAGTCGGCAGAACATTTGATCATCATAACGATCTTGTCATTTCCGTCAAACGTTGTTTCCGATTTAAATGTCGATGTCCTGATAAACTCATTTATATATTCTTCATATTCACTGACAGTATCAAAATTCAGCTGCAAAAACGGTATTTTTGCATCCATAACCTTGCCAGCCAGAGGTTCCAGTGTATACTTCTTTTCTGGAGTTTCAAAAACAAATTCTTTATGTTCTTCATAAAAACTCTGTCTTTTATATCGCTCTAGAATAAAAAACATAGAACCATTCAGCATCGAATGTCCATATATGACAGAGATCTGATCAGTAAAAAGTTTCTTATTGCGGAAATCAACGAATAAGGTACCAAGAGAATTCCATTCTCCGGTATACAAATGATGAAGATAGTAATCGTTATCCTCTCCCTGAACGACTGGATAATCGATCACTGTGTCATTTAAGGTCAGCCAGCCGATGACATCTTCATTTACGGATCTTAATGCATCGAAATCTATTCGGCTCTCAGATCCGTCAGAATCGTTTCTGATAGCAATATTTTGAATGTCATCATAGGTATCCGTTCCTTTATTGTACTCACTGGCACCCTTCATGATCATAAAAAGATTAAAACTAGAAATCAGGATCGCAGCAATCAAAAAAAACAAAAGAGCGATCTTGAACTGTTTATCAATCTTTCTTTTGTTTTTTCTTTTCTTCATATTTAAATATTAATCCTATCCGATACTGCAAACAACAGGATCGAACAAACAATGAGTTCTACTATCAAAAGTTTTCCTGAACTTGTTGAAATATATGCCCCGGCAGCACCAAGCAAAGGAAAATGATGTTCAACGATCCCAATAAGTTCCGTATAATCTACGTCCTTGAGGTCCTCATTCTCGTTCGCATCCCCTTTTGTAATAAACTTGCCATCAAAAGTATTGTTTTTGACAACACGATGAGAAACGACTGTCGCATTGGAATAAAACGCGATCACATCGTCCTCTTTGACTTCGTAAGGATCGATGCTTTTAACTAGTAAAAGTGAGCCTATCGGGATTTCCGGCTCCATGCTGCCTGAAACAACGTTATATGTTTGATATCCCATGAGTCTAGGCACACTCAACGGGATTAAAACCAAAAGAACACCAATTATCACAAAAGAACCAAGAAGCCTGGCAGTAACTACCAGGCCTCTTTGAAGTTTTTTGTTTCTTTTCTTCCTCTTATTGGTCATTCTCTTTTCTTCTCTTGAAAAGGAAAGCAAGGAAGAACAGCAGCATGCCCAGAGCTAATCCAGATCCTGCTAACAGCCAAGGTTTAGAGACAAGCTCCTGCCACCAGTTTGTTGTTGGAACTGGTTCCGGTTCAATTATTTCTTCACCCTGATTATTGCCTTGATTATCACTAGGATTTTCAGGTTCGGTCTGAGGAACTTCCGGTTCATCGATATCGATGATCTCAGGAGTTTCCGGTGTTACAGGAGCTGGAGCAGCACCTCCGCCGCCTCCGCCGCCACCACCGGTTCCAGGCTCATAGACAACAGTCTCATCATATGTTACTGTCTCGCCAGGCAATATGCGGCGATATGTATACTCAATGATCGTTCCATCTTCTCTGATCGTTCCTAAGAAACCTCTTGTAGCTTCATCGATATCTCTGGTCGAATCTTTCCAATGACCTCTTACAACGATATAATCTTCATAGCCTTCAAAAACCCTGGCACCAACAAGAACTCTTTCACCCTCATACGCATAGAAAGTATCGCATTCTTCTGCAGCGCCTGTAAGTGTCATGAGATTCTGTCCATCTTCGGTATAGTAGTATACTTTATAAGAATGCTGTTCGCCTTTTACACCATAGGAAGCAACAAGATACAGATCCTGGTCAACAACCAATTCATCCAAATTGTCAAGAAGTTCTTCTTCATCAAGATACCGTCCTGAAATATGAACACCTTTTACATAATACTTTTCGTTTGTTGAATGGATACGATAGAACACGTTGGAAGGATTCTTCTGATCATATACGATATAATTCTCAGTACCACCTTCTGCACTGAATCCTAACATAGTACCATCTGGAACATCAGCAACCTTTGTTACGCTTCCGTATAAGCCCTCGTCTACAAAGACCTGATACTTGGATTCAGCATCAACCGAATTAGCGAAAGCTCCGATCAAGAGGAATAAAGCGAATAATATACTAAATACTTTCTTCATGCTAAGCCTCCCTCTTGTTTTTGAGGTAACGATAATAGGAATATAATGCAGCACCCAGAAGGATCAAAGACAATACTTCTGCAATGATGTATATATTCATATTGTTTGAATCACCCGTATTCGGAATATAGATGATTCTTTCTTCATGTCTCTCTGTTGGTTCTGGTGGTACTTCAACAGCGAACTTGAATTTAACATCACCAAATGTATCCTGATAAGCGTTTACCTGAGTCTCGCCATCCAATGTAACAACAAGACTGACGGATTCTTCTCTACCCTTTGAGAAGCCGTTCTGTAAAAGGAAATACTCCTTCAAAGCATCCGTTGCTTCTTCAAAACCCTGCATCTCATCGCCGCCGACGAGATCGCTGGAATAGATCGGTGCTTCTTTGCCGGAATATGTCAGGTTGTAGTCATATGCAGCGTTTTCAGCCTTTACACTTAAGGTTTCAAATGCAGCAGAGTTGTTATACATATAGTAGTCAACAGCCTTACTGTACTCATTCTGAAGCTTGAACGTTAAACGCATGGTATCACCCGGAAGCATGCCAGGAAGTTCAAAATTATACTCAGTCAAAACATTGCCTGCAGAATCTTTGTAAATAAGCTGCTGATCAGCCGTGAATACAACATAATACGTCAGATCATAGTCATATTCTTCTTCTGCATAAACCTTTTTGCTGAAACCAGGAATCAAGAGCAGCAGGAGCGATAAACAAACTAGAATTTTCTTCATAATATATCTCCCCTCCTTAGTTACTGATGCTCAGGCTTCCGTCACCATTGACGGTAATGCCCTTTCTGCCCCAGGCAGATAAGATCGCATCTTCAGCGTGCTTGATCTGAACGCCGTCTACTTCAAGCATGATCTTGAACGTCTTGCCATTATATTCGTAATCGTATGTAATCGTCGTATAAGTAGTCGTTCCAGTCTCATCTTCCGTTTGAGTAACGATTTCGTCCTTGGTATATTTATTCTTGATTTCGCCATCAAGTTTAATACCGTTGATCAACACATCAGTAACTTCTGCTTCACTTGCAGGTGTATCAGCGGTCGCTTTTTTGGCAGCGGCTAATGGTTTGGTATAATACCAAATCTCCTTTTCGGAAGTTGAGTATTTTGTATCTTTTACCCAGTTGGAAGAACCGGCATATGACAATTGGATCAACGATGCATCAAGGTCAGTATCCTTTACCAATTCTCCATCTTTTTCAGAAAGCCAATGCTTATAAACTATCACTCTTACATATTCATCGATCGTGCCGGAATTAAGAACTCTGAAGTCGTCTTCATACAATGTTCCGGAAGTAAGGTCCAAGCCTTCAAAGATCGGCAGACCCATGACACCCTTTTCTGGATCCCAATGGTCTGTATCATAGTTTCGCCATGCGACATTTTTCCAGGAATCTTTATCGGCATCGCCTTCCTGCAGAGTGACACCGATATTGCTGGAAATCATTCTGGCAGTATATTCTTCCGATTCATCTAACGGAGTAGCTCTGACAGCAGATACCGTGGTGATCGCCAAAGATGCAAGTGCTACAAACAATAATATGAGGTATAAAACCGGAGATTTTTTCATATTTTTCATATTAACCATCTACCTCCGTTGTCGGCTTAACTGTTGTAGTCCAGTCAGCATACCACCAGCCGTTCTTTTCAGAATCGAAGAACTTATATGTTGCGCTTGGTTCAGATTCTGAGAATAATGCAGGTGTCATTTCATGTAAGACAACAACATCAAATGTTTCGCCTTCCTCCATATCTGCAGGTCTTTCGATCTTGATATTCAATGTCGTATCGGTGACATCCTTGATCGTTTCGGTGTCAGCTTTTCCATCGATCGGCTTGCTGTAATAGAAGAAATCACCATCTTCGATCCAGCCATCATTCTTTGTTACAGTGATTGTAGCGTTGCTAGGTGCAAAATATTTCACTCTGACAAAGACAGGATCACTGTTTTCATCTGCTTTGATCGAAATAAGTTTTTCTCCCTTTTCGATCTTTTCTTCAATATCAGACTTATCAGTAAGTGTAACAGTTACAGTGCCCTCTGTCTGAGCATATGTATAGAAGTAAGCCAAAGCGGATGGAACAGATACGATACAAAGCAAAGCGACAGCAATGACAATAATTAATTTATTCTTCATCTTCACTTGTGCCTCCATCTAATATAGTAGGTTCGATACCTGTATCACTGACTGTATTTCTGATACCATATCCTTTTTTCCTCTTATCATCGAGTTTGTTATAGAATTCCCAGGTCTGAGGAATTGGGTTTCCTTCATCGTCTTCTTCGACAGGAGTGATGATCGAAGAATCAGGAGTTACAGTTTTATATAAAACATAAGAAGCACCGGCGTATTCTTCCGTAACTACAACATAGGTGTTAACAAGGATATCATCCAGTAACAAAGTGTCATCATGATATTCACCGGCTTCATTGATGCCGATAGATAAGACTTTTTCATAGATCGGATCTTCGCCGGCTTTAAAAGCATCTTCGCTTTCATAGCCAACAACTCTGAAAACGACTGTTGCAGGCTGGCCGCCTAATGTAACGTGTTTGACGATCTCCATTAATCCGAATCTGTCTTTTTCCGTATACTTCAGCATGACAAGCTCACCATCTTCACCTTTTTCATCTAAATTGACAGGATTGGTATTATCGCCTCTTACAAAAACCAAGTAAGGATCAAAATCATACTCTTTATCATGCGAGTTTGCAAAAGAATAATATGCTCCATCTTCTGAAACAAGATACTCATCTGTATCAGCAGCTGTAATATCCTTTTTATTCATTTTTGTAGAACGAACGATAGCAAGATAAAGACCTGTGTTAACCGCATGTTCCTCGTTTACAGGAAGCGGTTCACCGACAGGATCGATCTTAGGATCACTTCCAAATACGATCCCGGCAGCTTTATTTGCCAATTTCTTTACTTCATCATCCGAAATACCACCAGTCTCTTTGACACCTACATCAAGGTCATTGAACTCTTTAAAAGGCGAATCTGCATCCGTCTTTAGAACATAGGTAGCTTTCGAAGGATTTCCATCCCAGATTATATCTGCGACCTTGTAAAGATCTACAACGAGACCACCATTTCCCTCTTTTGCAATTGCTTCTGTTACCGATGTGTCAACAGTTATCTTCAACTTGTCGTCATCAGCAAAAACAGACCTGTAAGAAAGACATCCAACCACCATCAATAGAACCATGATGATTTTTGTAATGAACTTCATCTTTCTTTTCATCATTTCACTCCTTCCTCGGCTTTCTGTTTCCAAATAAAACGATAAGAACTAGAACAAATATGATCGGAGCAGCGATAAATGGAGCAACATAAACGCTGTCGATAATTACTGCATCAGGTATAACAGCAATATCACCCTGAGGATTGTCAACTCTATGTCCCCTGACCAATAACCTATGGGTATTGATCCCATAAGGCGTGCAGGTAACAAGAGTACAGTAATCCATTCCAGGGACGATCTCCAATTCACTCAGGTCAGTAGGTTCAACAACTCTGATCTGATCGACCTGATAAGAATAAGTCTCTCCCAATATATTTAAGGAAAAGACATCCCCTTCTACCAACTTATCAAGATTGGAGAAGAGCTTTGCGCTGGGAAGCCCCCTGTGCCCTGTCAGAACGCAATGCGATCCATCACTTGGATCCATAACTTTTTTCTCTTTATAATCATAAGAGAATGCTCCAACAGGAAGGCTTGTTCCTTCAAGATGACCTATACTGGTCTGAAGAACACTTTCGCTTGTTCCATGATACAAAGGAAGTGTTACTTTGATCTTATCGATCTGTATATACCCCATCGTACCATTTCCGGTAAAATTCAATGTATCGTTATACCGCTGCTTTTCATCGTCATCCATGTCCCAGTTCATACCATTTTGAGCAACATCAGCATTATACTCAAGTGCTCGACTGATTTCTCTGTCAAAGTCTTCCTGAGAAAGATTCGAGACAGCTTCGGCATAAGACATGATCGCTCTGGACTGATGGAATGAATTCCAATAATCAGCAACAGAAGGATATAACAATAACACCAAACCTACAACAAATGCAGAGCCAATCAGAATACTGCTAAGATTTCTTTTGGCCCAGCTTTCATTTGGAGCAGGAACATTCACTTTATCTTTCTTTTTAAACATCGCCTAACTCCAATCCTGCCATATAGCAAGATATCTGTACACATCAAAGATATGTATACATATCCATATATATAGCTAATCAATTATATTCATTTATTTGCAACAATGAAGCAACAAATAGATGAATCTATCAGGGAGAATTTAAATCCCCCTGATAGATAATTGATAAGTCAACTAATAATTAACCGTTAACTCTCTTCTTGGCAACCAGCAATACACCAGCACCTAAAACTAACGCAGCACCGACAACATGGAAGATCGTAGTACCGATACCACCTGTTGAAGGAAGCTCAGCGCCAGCGTTGTTGGTTACGGTTGCGGCCTGTTCAAGGTTTGCGGCTGTATAGTCATGTTCATCTACAGTAAATGTAGAATCATCAGCTTTGTTATAGCCTTCCGGAACAGTCTTTTCAATCAAGGTATAAGTTCCGTTTGCAAGACCGGTAAATGCAGCAACAGCACCATCAGCGTCAGATACATGTTCTTCAGCTTCATCAATACTGTCAACCCAGGTTACAACACCATCGACAAGCTTATAATACTTGCCATCAGCATTGGCAATTACGAAACCAGCACCAGTCAGAGCTTTACCATCACCATCATGTTTTGTTACAGTAAATTTTGCGTTATATACTTCTGCACCTGTTTCGGTCGTTTTATATCCTTCACCAAAATCAAGAGTAGCAGTGTTCTTTGCAGGATTATCGGAAAGTGCATCAGCAGTAATTTTTGCAGAGTAAGTGATCGTGATCGTTTTGCCTTCATTGGCTTTTGTCCATTCATCCTTGAATGTAACAGTAATCGTATCACCTGAAGCAGTTGTAGTATTGTCTACGGAAGCAGCTGGATCAACAACAACATCATTGTTATAGGATAATCTGGAATCCATGACGTCATGGAAAACATAACCAACAGCACCTTTGCCTACAGTAATAGTCACTTCGTATTTAACATCAGTGCCAACCTGAGCTAATGCTTTTTTGCCATCTTCATCATAAGAAGTAGCTCCCGTGATCTTTTTATCAAGATCAGGAATCGTGTTCTTATCCTTAATTTCTGCAGTCTTATTCGTAGTATCAATAGCAACTAATGAACCAGTGGTTGTTGTAATGAAATAATATCCATAATCCAAGCCATCAACTGTAACAGCTGTTGTTCCGGTTGCTGTTTTTGTTGCAACGATATCAGCATCAGTTACATAAGCAGCGATAGCAGCGATGGCGGCATCAGTAGTATCGCCAGTATTTGCCATTGTACCGTTAAACAATACGTTACCTGCGGAATCTACTGAGAAACCAGCAGCAGTCATAGCAGGAGTAAGTGTATCGCCTTCACAAAGCTTGTAGCTTACTTTTGTAGTATCATCAGGATTAACAGTTGCATCAAAAACTTTGTAGACGGTATAAGTTGTTTCGTCATCAGACTGAAGTCCTGACGGAGGAGTAATAGTGATTGAGCCATCGCCTTCTGCCATAACTCTGGAAGTCATAGACATAACCATAAACAGAGCTACGAAGACAACCATTAATTTCTTTAATAATTTCATAGTTTTCATTTTCCCTTTCTATAATCTGTTTGAAATGTTTTGTTTAATAAATGCATTGTTGTATTTATTTCTGAAATAGTTTTCGGCGTAATCAGCTTCTATTTGTAAAGCTTGTTTCGTCGAATAGAGGCTAATTAACCTAGATTATTTAACCTCCTTTCTTTTTCTATTACGCCTCAAACTATATTCATACATGAGTGATCCAGCAATAAGCATAGATCCAAGGACATAGAACTTAGAAGTTCCTGAACCACCGGTGTGCGGTAATACATTGCCTGAAGGATTATTGATCCAGATTCCATAGCCTCCTTCATCCAAATCATAGGTAGGCTGATATTGAGAATCAAAGGCAGTGTTTCCGGTCGAGTATTCGATCGTTCCATCCCTCTTGATCGTGAAATTTACGGAACCTTCAAGCAGATTGTAGCCATCAGCTGTAGCAACCTCTTTCAGATAATAAATTCCAGGTATGAAGGAACCGATCGTTGCAGTACCATCAGATCCGGTAGTTATGATTCCATCAGTTCCAACAAGTGCACCTGTGCTATCGGTCTTTATCTGAATCGTGCACGCCGCATCAGAGTAGAGTTCGAACTGTACACCTGAAAGCGTCTTGTCAGGAGTCCAGTCACCAATCTTCTTGATTTCGATCGGCGTGCTGATCTGCGTATTGGTGATGGTCTCACCGCTTTCTACAGCAGTTTCAGGATCCATTTCATAGGTCTCATAACCTGTGGTTTCTTTGATCGTGTATTTAATCTCGGTTGTACCATCTGCCTTATACTTCGGAAGATTGATGAACAATGCCTTCCAGGCTGTGCTTTCATAACCAGCTGTGCCAGTAGGAACTGTTTCTTCTGCTGTACCGTCTAATGTGACAGCGTATTCAGTAGCTTCACCATCTGCAAGCAATGTGAATACGACAGTTGCGCCTTCTGGTGCGGTTGTAGTACCATCCGCATTCTTCCATGCCTTGAGTGCGTTTACTTCAACAACATCCTGTTTATTTGTGATGGTCTCACCACTTGCGACAGGAGCTGTCTTATCTGGAGTGTAACCAGAATATGTTGTTGTTTCTTTGATTGTGTAGGTGATCTCAACAGCTGAGCTATTTTCGATCTTATACTTCGGAAGATTGATGAACAATGCCTTCCAGGCTGTGCTTTCATAACCAGCTGTGCCAGTAGGAACTGTTTCTTCTGCTGTACCGTCTAATGTGACAGCGTATTCAGTAGCTTCACCATCCGCAAGCAATGTGAATACGACAGTTGCGCCTTCTGGTGCGGTTGTAGTACCATCCGCATTCTTCCATGCCTTGAGTGCGTTTACTTCAACAACATCCTGTTTATTTGTGATGGTCTCACCACTTGCGACAGGAGCTGTCTTATCTGGAGTGTAACCAGGATAGGCTGTGGTTTCGCCGATCGTGTAGACGATCTCAGTTGTTGTACCAACCTGATACTTCGGAAGATTTACAAACTCTGCCTTCCAGGCTTCACTTTCATAGCCGCCTGTAACTTCAGGAGCTGTACCCGGAGTGCCAACTAATGTAACAGTGTATTCAGTAGCTTCTCCATCAGCATAGAGCGTGTATGTTACCTGACCACCCTGCGGAGCAGTTGTTGTACCATCAGCATTCTTCCAGGCCTTAAGTGCATCAACACTTGTCGGATCCTGAGAGTTAGTGATCGTACTTCCTGAACCTACCGGATCTGTCTTATCTGGAGTGTAACCAAGATAAGTTGTTGTTTCAGCAATCGTGTAGACGATCTCAGTTGTTGTACCAGTCTGATACTTCGGAAGATTTACGAAGCTTGCCTTCCAGGCTTCGCTTTCATAGCCACCTGTAACTTCAGGAGCTGTATCAGGAGAGCCATTTAATGTAACAGTGTAATTTGTAGCTGTCCCATCCGCGTAGAGTGTGAATACTACAGTTGCGCCTTCAGGTGCGGTTATTGTACCATCCGCATTCTTCCAGGCTTTCACAGCGTAGGTATCTGTAGAACCCTGCGTATTTGTGATGGTCTCACCACTTGCGACAGGATCTGTCGTAGAAGCAGTGTAACC
>DESX01000056.1 GCA_002362065.1 Solobacterium sp. UBA3303 | reverse complement strand
TAGAGGTTTTTTTGTGGAAAATGAGTTATACTGATAAGGCTATGATTACAAAAAACGAGACAGAAACGATCGAACTTGGAAGAAGACTGGGTGAGCTGCTTGATAAAGGCTCATTTTTAGCGCTTAAGGGCGATCTCGCCGGTGGCAAGACGACGTTTACTAAGGGCATTGGTGAGGCTTTGAAAGTCAAGGGAGTCGTCAATTCGCCGACTTTTACGATATTGAAGATCTATAACGGAAAGATGCCTTTATATCACATCGATGCCTATCGTCTGGAAAACAATGACTATGATCTGGGCATCGATGAATATGAAGAAGAAGGCGTCATGGTCGTGGAGTGGCCGGAATACTATGAGAATTACCTTCCAAAAGAATATCTGGAAGTTAAATTCACCTATATTGATGATGACACCAGGCAGATCGAATTCCTGCCGCATGGTGAAAGATATGAGAAGATCTTGAAGGAGTTAGAATGCTGACACTATGTATCGATACTGCCTATAAATATCTGACCTGTGCTTTGATCAAGGATGATCAGATCCTTTCTTCCTACAGCAAGGAATGTTTCAAGAAACAGTCGGAAGAAGTCTTTAATGCGCTTGCCGAAGTCTTTGAAAAGGCCGGTGTGGATAAGCGTTCCATCGATTCCATCTGCATCTCCAAAGGTCCGGGATCCTATACAGGTGTGCGCATTGCCATGAGCATCGCCAAGGTCATGGGCGAGATGCTTCCATGCGATGTCTATACGATCTCAACGCTGCGTTTATATGCGGCTGATCGAAGCAACTGCATGGTCATCATGGATGCCAGGGCAGACAGGGTCTATTGCGGCGTGTATGATGGCAAGGATGTGCTGATGAATGATCAGGCGATCGCCATCAAGGATCTCGATGTCAAAGATTATCAGATCATCGGCGATGGAAGCCTGGTTGGCAAGGCCAATGATTACGGTGATATCCCGACGGCTTTCTTGAAAACGAAAGCGGTCTGGCAGAAAGCCGAGAATATCGCTTATCTGACACCGGAATATCTGAAGGAAAGTGAGAGTTATTACAGATGATCGAACTGATGAAAGAAGAAGATCTTGAACAGGTCCTGCAGATCGAAAACGATTCCTTCTCCAATCCCTGGAGCAGGAAGTATTTCCTCAATGAGATCGCAAATAACGATCTGAGTGAATTGTATGTCGAAAAGATCGACGGGGAAGTCATTTCCTATGGCGATCTCTGGTATATGTTTGAAAACTGCGATCTGACCAAGATCGCAGTCGCAAAGAATCACAGAAACAAGGGTTATGGCAAAAAGATGCTGAAGTATTTGATCGCAACAGCAAATAAAAGAGGCTGCGAATTCATGCATCTTGAAGTCAATGTCAACAACGCTGAAGCTTTGAAACTTTACGAAGGTTTCGGTTTTGAACCGGTCCGTACGAGAAAAAGATATTACGAAAATGGCGATGATGCGTACGACATGATGCGTGGACTCATTGGTGAAAGCCAGCCGAAGAAAGTCCTGGCCATCGAATCAAGCTGCGATGAGACGGCCTGTGCGATCATCGACGAGGATCTGAATGTGCTTAGTTCTGTCGTCACTTCCCAGATCGACGTCCATGCCCGTTTCGGCGGTGTCATTCCGGAAGTCGCATCAAGGATGCATGTCGAACAGATCTCAACGATCATAAAAGAAGCAGTCGATCAGGCAAAGGTCTCAATGGATGAGATCGATGCGATCGCTTATACGATCGGCCCGGGCCTCATCGGTTCCCTGCATGTCGGTGCGATCGGTGCCAAATCACTGGCTTTCTTCTATGACAAGCCTTTGATCGGTGTGCACCATCTGAAAGGCCACATCTTCATCAACGAACTGATCAAGCCTTTGCAATACCCGATGATGGCTCTGGTCGTCTCGGGCGGTCATACCGAACTTGTCTATATCGAAAATGATCAAAGCTTCCGGATCATCGGCACGACGCTCGATGATGCGATCGGAGAAGCCTACGATAAGGTTGCCCGTGTCATGAAGGAAGCCTATCCGGGTGGTCCGGTCATCGACAGACTCGCAAAGCAGGGGAAAGCGCACTATCAGCTTCCGACACCGAAAGTCGATGGCTACAACTTCTCGTTCTCCGGTCTCAAGAATGCCGTCTTGCAGTTGGTCAAGAAAGAAGAAGCGGCCGGCAATGAGATCAATAAAGAAGATCTGGCCTATGCCTTCCAGGAAGTTGCACTCAACACACTGGTCAAAAAGACGAAGGCGGCTCTTGAAGAATATCCTTGCAAGTCCGTTGTCATCGCCGGTGGCGTGGCAGCCAATTCAAGACTCAGAGAACTGATGAAAGAAAATTTCGCAGACAAGGATCTCATCCTTCCGCCTCTGAAATATTGCACCGACAACGCTTTGATGATCGCTTGCGCAGCGCTGCACTACCTGAAAGCCGGCAAATTTGTCGGACTGGATGCTTCCAGCATGCCTTCGATGTCGATTGAAGACTAGTGAAGATTAATAAATTATTCACAAATAGATATAAATTATATAAAATATTGCTATGGCAGAAATATCCAGGGCAACACTTCGGCGCTATCCGGTCTATCTCAAGGCCTTGCGCAAGTTATCGCAAAACGGCGTCAAAGTGATCCGTTCAAATGAACTATCGCAATATGTCGATATCAAAGCGACGACCATACGTCATGACTTTTCGCTGATCGGACAATTGGGCAAACAGGGTTATGGCTATGATATCGAAGAACTGATCCGTATCTTTGCTGAAGCATTGGGCGAAGACTACGATGAGGAGATGATCCTGATCGGTGTCGGCAGGCTTGGCAAAGCCATACTGAATTACAACAACTGGAATCACGTCGCCGGCGAGATCGTATGTGCATTCGATCTCAAACCGGAAGTACGAAATCAGGAGACGCAGGTCAATGTGCCTGTCTATCACATCTCACAGCTGAAAGAAAAGTTCCCGAAAGGCTGTGAGATCGCAATACTTTGCATCCCATCCGGTGCGCAGGAGATCGTCAACGAACTGCACGAGCTAGGCGTCAAGGGGATCGTCAATTTTACCAGGGAACATTTCGTTTTGCCGGAAGGCATGATCAAATCAGATGTCGATGTCGTATCGACGATCGAAGAACTGCTTTTTGAAGTCAATTCAATGAATAAATAGGGGGGTTTATATGGATTTATATTTCGCAAGAGAACTGTATGAGATGGCGATCAACGCTTCCGACATGGAGCTCGACCAGCTCGAGTATGTCGCTGTTGAAGGCTGGGTCAGAACGAATCGTGACAATGGTCAGGTCGGTTTCATTGAGCTCAATGACGGTTCTTATTTCAAGAATATCCAGATCGTTTACGGACCGGAACTTGAAAACCATGAGAAAGTCTCTCACCTTTTGACAGGTTCTTCGATCTATGTCATCGGCAAGTTCATCCTGACACCGGAAAACAAACAGCCATTTGAGATCAAGGCAACTTCGATCGAAGTGGAAGGTGATTCTCTTGAGACGTATCCTTTGCAGAAGAAGAGACATACATTTGAATTCTTAAGAGAGATCCCGCATCTTCGTCCGCGTACCAATACCTTCATGGCGGTCTTCAGAGTCCGTTCGGCACTCGCTATGGCGATCCATGAGTTCTTCCAGAACCAGGGTTTTGTCTATGTCCACACGCCGATCATTACCGGCAATGATGCAGAAGGTGCCGGTGAAGTCTTTACTGTCACCACAAGAGATGATGCAAACTACGAAGAAGACTTCTTTGGCAAGCATGCATCCCTGACGGTTTCCGGTCAGCTTCATGTTGAAGCTTTTGCGATGGCGTTCAGAGATGTCTATACGTTTGGTCCGACTTTCCGTTCGGAAAACTCCAACACCAAGACACACGCATCCGAATTCTGGATGATCGAACCGGAGATCGCTTTTGCCGATCTTGAAGATGATATGCAGCTGATCGAAGATATGGTCAAGTATTGCATCGAATACGTTCGCAAGGAATGTCCGCAGGAACTCAACTTCTTCAATACGATGATCGACAAGACACTTCTTGAAAGGCTTGATCATGTCTACAACTCCACATTCCGAAGGATGCCTTATACCGAAGCAATCGACATCCTGCTCAAAGCTCCGGTCAAATTTGAAAACAAAGTATCCTGGGGCATGGACCTCAATACCGAACATGAACGTTATCTTTCCGAACAGGTCGTCAAGGGACCGGTCTTCTTGACGGATTATCCGAAAGATATCAAAGCTTTCTACATGCGCTTGAACGACGATGGAAAGACAGTTGCCGCATGTGACCTTTTAGTCCCGCATGTTGGAGAACTTGTCGGCGGTTCGCAAAGAGAAGAGCGTCTCG
Organism: Solobacterium sp. UBA3303; assembly: GCA_002362065.1. Taxonomy (GTDB): domain Bacteria; phylum Bacillota_I; class Bacilli_A; order Erysipelotrichales; family Erysipelotrichaceae; genus Colivicinus. The sequence continues at coordinate 19,500 of DESX01000056.1, read as the reverse complement.
ATCTTCTTGAAAAGAGGATGGATGAGCTTGGAATGGATAAAGAAGGCTACCAGTGGTATCTCGACTTAAGAAGATACGGCGGCTGCAAGCATGCAGGTTTTGGCCTGGGCTTTGAAAGAATGGTCATGTATCTGACAGGTATGGAAAACATCAGAGATGTCCTTCCTTATCCGCGTACACCAAAGAATCTTATCTATTAATCAATGATCGTACAGATTTCCGACGGCACCGTTTATTTCGGTGCCAACGATGTATTTGAACATATCGACTTTACCGTGAACGAGAACGAAAGGATCGCTCTGGTAGGCCGCAACGGGAGTGGCAAGACCACTCTTTTAAAAGTGCTCACAGGTGACTGTGAGCTTTCTTCTGGTCAATTGATCAAATCAAATAAAACCAGCATTTCCTATCTTCAGCAAAACGCCCTGGCACTTTCCGATCAGACCATTAGGGAAGTCTTTGATGAAGTCTTCAAGCAGATCAAGGATCTTGAAAAACAGATCGAAGAAGTCTCAAAACAGATGGAAAGCGATCACGATGAAAAACTGATCGACAGATATTCCAGGCTTGAGGAAGAATACAAGTATGCCGGAGGCTATACCTACCAGAGTGAGATGCTGTCGGTGCTCAATGGCTTTGGCTTCAAAGAGGAAGATCTCGACAGGAAAGTTTCATCCTTTTCCGGAGGTGAGAAGACCAAGATCGCCTTTGCCGGTCTGCTTCTTTCAAAACCGGATCTTCTGCTTCTCGATGAGCCGACCAATCACCTGGATCTTTCCACGATCGAATGGCTGGAAAACTATCTTTCCAAATATAAAAAGGCGATGGTCATCGTTTCCCACGACCGCGTGTTCTTAGACAGGAGTGTCAACGTCGTCTATGAACTCGAATATGGAAACATAAGGCGCTATGCGGGAAATTACTCAAGTTTTGTCGAACAGAAGAAGAATGACCTGATCCGCCAGGAAGCCGCCTACAGAAGACAACAGAAGGATATCAAGCGTCTTGAAGAACTGATCGAAAAGTTTCGCTACAAGAAAAACAAAGCTGCCTTCGCTCAATCGAAGATCAAGTATCTCGAACGGATGGATCGCATCGACGATCCCAAAAAGGCAGACACCAAGGCCTTCAAGGCAAAATTCGTCTGCGGGGTCAGAGGCGGCAAGAACGTATTGAGCCTCGATCACTTCAAAGTCGGCTACGACAGACCACTCGCGGAAGTCAGTCTTGAGATCTTACGAGGCGAAAGGATCTGCGTGATGGGTGATAACGGCACGGGAAAATCCACGCTCTTGAAATCGATCATCGGTCAGGTGGAACCCCTTGGCGGCTATATGATGCTTGGCCATCAGATACAGATCGCTTATTTCGATCAGAACCTCGCCAATTTCCACAGCGGCAATACAGTTCTTGAAGAACTGTGGAACGATTATCCCGACCTTGACATGTACAAGGTCCGCTCGGTCTTAGGCGCCTTCTTATTTACGGCAGATGAAGTCTTCAAGGAAGTCAATGTCTTGTCGGGCGGCGAAAAAGTGCGTCTGTCCCTGGCAAAACTGATGATGAAAAAGGCCAACTTCCTGATACTGGATGAGCCGACCAATCATCTCGACATCATCTCGAAAGAAGCTTTGGAAAACGCATTGAATGAATACGATGGAACGATATTGTTCGTATCACACGACCGTTATTTCATCAAGAAGATCGCCACATCCTGCCTGGTGATCGATGAAGACAAGGTGACTTACTATCCGGATGGCTATAAAGACTACATCGATACGAAAGTCAAGGAAGAGCTCGACAAACCGAAACAGGAGAAAAACGAAAAACCGTTAAAGGAACTCAAGCAGAAGCCGAAATACAATCTGAAAAAGCTGGAAAACGAGATCTCTTTGATGGAAGACATCCTGGAAGATAAACGAGCCCTGCGCTACGAACCGGAGTATTATCAGGATATGAAAAAAATGGCAGAACTGGATGATGAGATCGACGAGATCCACAACCAGATCCACGCTCTGGAAGAGAAGTGGGAAGAAGCCATGTTATATGAAGAAGAGAAAAATAAATAGGAGGAGAAAACATGCTGGACAAATATCTCAAATCCAGGATCCCCGATGCGGAAAAACTGGTCGAAGATCTTTCGAAACAGTTTGATTATGTCTCAGTGCTTGGCACCTGCGTCAACACCAAGGCGATCAGAGTTTCCACCCGCATCAATTCACTTGATGAAGTCGACAATGAATGCGGCTTCGTTATCAAGGTCTACAAGGACGGCCGTTATTCCGAGTATTCCTGCAACGACATCAAGGGCTTAAAGGCCGCAACAGTCAAAAACGCGGTAAAACTTGATGAAGTCTACTCCGCTGAATTCAAGGTGAGGATGCTGGAGGAAGAAGAACATAAGGAAGACTTTTTAAGGGAAGATCCTTCCAAGTTAAGCAATAAGCAGATCATTGAAAAGCTGTCTGCTGTCAAAGATGAGCTTCACAAGAAGGAAGCACGTCTGATCAACGTCAATGCGGCTTACGTGAAACGTCAGGTCTCCAAGATCTTTGTTTCAAAGAAGAAACGTCTGACTCAGAAATACGACTGGATCAACGTGATGCTTTCGACTGTCGTCAGAGAAGGCGATAACATCAAATCCAATTACTCTGCGCAAGGCGAAGCCGATTCCACGCTTGCCCTGGATAAATTTGCCAAAGAGGCGGAAGATGTTTTGAACATCGCAGTCAAGATGCTCAACGCCAAGCCGGTCAAACCTGGCAAGTATACGATCATCACCGATCCTTCGATCTCCGGACTGATCGCTCATGAAGCGTTCGGGCATGGCGTTGAGATGGATATGTTTGTCAAAAACAGAGCCAAAGCGATCGATTTTGTCGGAAAATATGTCGCTTCACCATTAGTTGATATGTATGATGGCGCCGCAAGCTGTCTTTCCGCCGCATCCTATTTCTTTGATGATGACGGAATCGAGGCGCACAGCACCCAGATCATCAAAAAGGGCATCCTGCAGACCGGTATCTCAGATTCCTTAAGTGCGATGGAACTGGGAACAGAGCCGACCGGCAATGGCAGAAGACAGGACTATCAGCGCAAGGTCTATACCCGTATGACAAACACCTGGTTTGGTCCGGGAAATGACAAATACGAAGATATGATCAAGTCAGTCAAACACGGCTATCTGCTGTGTCAGACCAACAACGGCATGGAAGATCCGAAAAACTGGCAGATACAGTGTACGGCTTCTTATGGTCTTGAGATCAAGGATGGCGAATTTACCGGTGAGATGATCGCTCCGGTCGTCATTTCCGGTTATGTCATCGATCTGCTCAGCTCCATTTCGATGGTCTCGGATAAAGTGAAAATCCATGGCTCAGGCATGTGCGGCAAGGGCCATAAAGAGTGGGTCTATGTCTCTGACGGGGGACCATATCTGAAAGCGGAGGCGAAATTAGGATGATGAAGAAAAGTGAAATCTTGAGCTGTCTGAAAGCCAATAAAAACATCAGCGCATACGAATTAAACATCCTGGATAAGGATTCCAGGGAACTCTTCTATGTCCTCGATCACCTTGAGATCAACAGAGCCGTAAAGGTCGAAACGATCTCCATCAAGGTCTATGTGAACGACAAGAAATCGACCGGCACCTCAAGTGTCGTCGTAACGGCTGCCGATGATGCGAAGTCTCTTTCTGCCAAACTTTCCAAAGCCGTAAGCAGAGCAAAGGCCGCAAAAAATCCTTACTATCCGCTTGCGGAAAAGAAAGAAAATCTGAAAGATCTTGCGAAAACGAAGAAAGACCTCAATGAAGTCGCGACAAAAGTTGCCAAGGCCGTCTTCAAAGCCAACGTCTATAAGAACGGCTGGATCAACTCGACTGAGATCTTCGTTTCCAATTTCAAAGAGGAATTCATCAATTCCAATGGCGTAGACCATGTTTCGGAAAGCTTCAAGATCGAGATCGAATGCATCCCGACCTGGTCCAACAAGAAGGAAGAATTCGAACTCTACAAGTTCTACGAATCCAATAAGACGGACTATAAGAAGATCAGCGAAGAGATCGACGAGATCCTGAATCTGGCAAAAGCCCGTTCCGCCGCAAAGACTTTGAAGGATGTCAAGATGCCGGAAGATGTGAAGGTCCTTGTCAAGAACGACATGCTGGAGTCCATCGTTCGCAATTTCGCAGGCGATCTGAATTATCGTTCCAGTTTCATGCATGACAATCACTACAATAAAGGCGACAAGCTCTCCGATACGAAATTCGATCTGACGATGAAGGGACAGATCGCCGGCTGCAGCGCTTCAAGACGTTTCGATTCCCATGGAACGGCATTAGGTTCTGTCAAGCTGATCTCTGAAGGTGTCGTGAAAAACACTTATGGCGATGTACAGTTTGGCTATTACAACAAGGAAGCAAAGATCACCGGCAACCTGCCTCTGGCACAGATCAAAGCAGAAGGGACAGACTATAAACACAAACCACATCTGATCATCGAGAATTTCTCTTCTCCGCAGCTTGAATCCGATTCCGGATACTGGGGCGGTGAAGTCAGACTTGCAAGATACTACGATGGCAAAAAGTATATCCCTTTGACCGGTTTCTCGATTTCCGGAAATATCTATGAAGATATCAAAAATGTCGAATTCTCCAAGGAAGAAACGACGACTTCCCGCTACAAAGGCCCGAAGTATATGATCTTCAAGGGAGTCAAGATCTCCTGAGTTTCAGAGTATTGAAATGATAAAGATTTCAATACTCTTTTTCATTATTTTTTCATAAAAGGAAAAAACAGGCATTTTACAGGTCGATGTTTTCGCGTAAAGTTGAAAGACAGCGTTTTTGCATGCTAAAATAATGGTTAGTAGTTTATGACTACATAAAAAAAGGAGAGATTTAGAATGAAAAAGTTATTTGCTTTATTGCTCGCTCTTCTGTTATTAGTCGGCTGCTCCAATGGCGGCGGCAACACTAACGAAGGCGGTGAACAGCCAAGCGAAAACACTGCAGTCACTAACCAGATCATTTATGGTTCAACAACTGAACTGAATGGTGACTTAGGCAATGCTTGGTGGGGCAACAACGCTTCTGATGCTACTGTCAGAGAACTGATCAACGATTACAGCGTTATCACAACTGACCAGGGCGGCGAACTCGTTGAAAACAAGTCCGTTACAACAGGTGTTACTTCTGTTGAAAACGAAGATGGTACAAAGACTTTCACAGTCGGTATCAAAGACGGTCTGAAGTATAACAACGGTGAGCCGATCACAGCTGCAGACTTTGTTGCTTATGCTCTTGTTGCTTATTCTCCAGCATTAAAGGAAGCTGGTGCTAAGGTTACTCCGGATACAGTTGTCGGTGCTCCTGAATATCAGGCAGGTGAGACAAAGGTCCTTTCCGGTGTCAGACTCTTAGATGATCACACTTATTCGATCACTATTTCTGCTGACTATCTGCCTTACTACTTCGATGCTTCTTATGCAAGCTTATCTCCTCTGTATCTGCCGATGTATGCTTCTGCTCCATTAACAGTCAAGGATGATGGCGAAGGCGCTTATCTTGATGGCGGTGAACTGGTTCCAAGCGAACTCGATGCTTCCAGAACGATCTATGAAGGCAGAGTTTCTGCAGGCCCTTACCAGCTCGAAAGCTTAGACTTAGGTTCTTTAACTGCTACATTAACGATCAACCCGAACTATGCCGGCAACTTCGAAGGTCAGAAACCTTCTGTTGAAAAGATTTTAATCGTCAAGGCTGTTCAGGAAACGATGATGGATCAGCTCGAAACAGGTGCGATCGACTTCTTATCCACTTTAACTGATGGTGCAGAAGTTCAGAGAGCTCTTGATATGGAAGATACTGGCAAGTTCAAGACTGTCCACTATGAAAGAAATGGTTATGGTGCTATCTTCTTCCAGTGTGACTTTGGTCCGACGCAGTTCCCAGAAGTCAGACATGCAGTTGCATATCTGTTAGACAGAAATGAATTCGCTAACACATTCTGCCAGGGCTTCGGCTCCGTTGTTGATGGTCCTTACGGACTGGCTATGTGGATGTACAAGGATTCCAAGGATATTTTAGCTTCTACTTTGAACTCTTACACTTACTCTGTTGAGTCTGCTGTAAATGAACTCAAAGACGGTGGCTGGACTCTGAATGCTGATGGTACTGACTATGTTGATGGTTCCGGCTTAGTACGTTACAAGGAAGTTACTCCTGAAGAAGCTGGTGACTACGCATTCAACGTTACACTGGCTGATGGCAGAATCTTAATGCCGTTACACATCGAATGGTCTTCTTCTGAAGGCAACTCCGTTTCTGAACTCTTAGCAGTCATGCTTGCTAACGGCGATCAGACGAAGGAAGCTGGTATGGAGATCAGACAGGAAATCATGTCTTTCGGTGACTTGCTCAACTACTACTACCGTGATTCTTCTGTAGATCCGAAGTATGGTGTCAAGACTTATGGCATGTACAACCTGGCTACAAACTTCACTGCTATGTATGACCAGTCATACAGCTACACTGTTGACCCAGAACTCTTAGCTCAGGGTTACAACACATTCTTCTCAGTTGACAACCCATTACTTGACCAGTTATCAATGGATATGGTCTATGGTGTTGAAGCTGGTGATGACAAGGCTTATCTTGACACTTGGGTAGCCTTCATCCAGGAATGGAACAGATATTTACCGGCAGTACCTCTTTATTCAAATGTTTATTACGATGTAATGAATGCTAAGATCAACAACTTAGAGTGCAACTCTCTGTTTGATTTCCAGCAGGCTGTTGTTTACGCAACTGTTGAGTAATTATTCGTAGTATTATTTTGATCTAGACTAGCAGGGTGCTTTCGCCCTGCTAGTTTGTTTCTTTTGTACTGATGAATGAACGATCAAAGAGGTGTTCTTTCATCAATATAAAAGAGCGTCGAAAGGAGCAGTTTATGACAAAATATGTTTTAAAAAGATTAGGATACATGGTAGTTGTTTTTTTTACAGTCTCTTTCCTGATGTATTGCCTGTATAACCTGATCCCGCAGGATCCTGCAAGACTTGAACTTGAAGGCATTAAGACGACTCTGAAACCTGCGGAATACGAAGCAAGATATAAGGAGCTTCGTGAAGAGATGGGACTTGATGACCCGATCGTTGTCCGCTATGCGAGATGGATGGGCCTTGCCAAAGACCGCAAGGGCAATCTCAATGGTCTGCTGGAAGGCTACTTTGGCTATTCCAGGTATTTTAAGAAAGATATCGTTGAGGTCGTAAAGGAACCCGCAAAGAATACGATCTTTATAAATATATTTGCCACGATACTGGCCTTAGGCATAACGATACCGCTTGGTATCTATTGTGCTGTGCACAAGGGAGGGAAGTTTGATAACTTCACCCAGGTGCTTACGATCGTCGGCTACTCCATTCCGACGTATATCATCGCCTTGCTGTTCATTTATATCTTTGCTGTATTGCTCAGATGGTTTCCGGTCTCAGGTATCGGAACACCAGGTGCTACCTATACCGGCTTAAAGTATTATGTTGATAAGCTTTACTATCTGTGTCTTCCTTTGATGGTCATGACTTTTGGCTCCTTGGGCGGCATGACAAGATATGTCAGAGCCGCTATGATCGACGCTTTATCAATGGACCACATCAAGACCGCAAGGGCAAAAGGTGTTCACGAAAAGACAGTTATTTACTCACATGCATGGAGGAATGCACTCTTGCCAATCATCGGTATCGTTATCGGCTGGTTCTTAGGCATTTTCTCCGGTTCCCTGATCATTGAAAATACATTCGGTCTCAATGGCATGGGTTCCTTATATATCAAAGCGTTGAACAACCACGACTATGACCTTGCTTTAGCGATGCAGATGTTCTATACTGTCGTTTCCCTGGTCGGCGCACTGATCACTGACCTGAGCTATGGCTTTGTTGATCCGCGTGTCAGGATCGATAAATAGAAAGGAGAATGAAGATGTCTGAAAGAAAGAAACCTTCTTTGATTCAAAGGCTATTCGGGAATCGTAATGAAGTTGTTGATATCCTTGCAGAAGAACAGATTCAGTCTCCTTCCAGGATGATGCTGGATAACTTCTTACACAACCGTCTGGGCATGACCGGTCTGATCGGCTTCTTCGCGATCTTGCTGGTCGTATCGATCATTCCGATTTTTATGCCGATCAATCTCGGTGAATCCGACAATACACAGACCAATACGCCTCCGGGACTTTCGATGATGGCTTTCCCGAAGGAACTTGAAGGTCATGTTGCCGATATTTCAAACGGCCCGACATTTGGTGCCGGTGTTGATACGGATGGCAAGGTCTATACCTGGGGCCATACCAAGATCACCAAAGTCATAGACGTTGCAAACGTTCCGATGGAAGTGCAGCGCGCGAAGATCGTCATGATCTCCTGCGGTTATGACCACATCACAGCCGTTGATGAAGACAATAATGTCTATGTCTGGGGCAATACCCGTCTAGGACAGGATAATATCCCAAGTGAACTGGTGCCTTCAAGGACAAGGGGCACGAAAGAGATCGTTCAGCTGGAGACCGGTTATCAGATCTCCGGTGCAGTTACAGCCGATGGTGAAGCGTATCTCTGGGGCAACGAAAACATGTCAGACCTTTCCGTTCATGAAGAATATCAGGGCCGTATCAAGAAGATGGCGATCACAACTTCTTATTACTGTCTTTTGCTGGATGATGGTTCTGTCGTTTATGGCGGTTTCAAGAACAATGCGTTCTCCAATGTTCCTTCTGAAGCGAAGTCTCATGTCGTCGATATCGCTGCGTCATCAGATACGATGTGCGCATTGAGGGATGATGGCTCTTTGGTCTTCTGGGGCAGCGGCACGCATGGTGAAAACAAAGCTCCGGAATTAAGCTCCAGACCTGTTGAGATCTATGGAGGCAGATGGCACTATACGGCACTGCTTGAAAACGGTGATGTCATCTCCTGGGGCAACAATTCCCATGGTGAGACGAAAGTACCGGAATTCGTCAACAAAGCGCAGATCGAAACGATCTTCTCCGGTTATTTCCAGAACTATGCAGTCACCAAGGAAGGCAAGATCCTGACCTGGGGCTTAAAGGGTTATTTACTTGGTACAGACAACCTTGGAAGAGATATCCTGACAAGACTTGTCCATGGCGGCAAGACCACCATGACAGTCGGTTTCATTGCGCAGGTCATCGCTTTGATCATCGGTATCATCACAGGTGGTCTGGCTGGTTACTTCGGCGGAACAGTCGATCTGATCATCATGAGAATTGCAGAAGTTATCGGTTCCTTACCGTTCCTGCCGTTTGCATTGCTGTTATCAGCGATCATCGGTTCAACGATCGATGTACAGTTAAGGATGTATCTGATCATGGTCGTCTTAGGTCTTCTGTCATGGACCGGTATCTGCCGTCTGGTCAGAGCACAGATCCTCGCAGAAAGAGAAAAAGAATTTGTCCTGGCTGCACAGGCGATGGGCGTCAAAGAAGGAAGCATCATCTTCAAGCACATCCTTCCAAACGTCTTATCGATTTTGCTTGTTGAAGCAACTCTCGGTTTTGCGACCTGCATGCTGACGGAATCTTCACTAAGCTACCTTGGTTTCGGTATTTCTCCACCGACACCGACCTGGGGCAATATGTTAAATGGCGCAAACAACTCCATCGTCATCCAGCAATACTGGTGGCAATGGGTATTCGTATCATTCATCTTCGGTATCTGTACGATCTGCATCAACTTAGTCGGTGATGCGATCAGAGATGCTGTCGATCCGAAATCATTAGGAAGGTAGGAAAGAATATGGCACTATTGGAAGTTAAACATTTACATACCTTCTTTACGACAAAAAGAGGCATCGTCAAGGCGGTCAATGACGTTTCCTATTCTGTTGATGCCGGTAAGACTTTAGGCCTTGTCGGTGAATCCGGTTCAGGAAAGTCCGTTTCCGCCATGTCGATCATCAAGCTGCTGGATTCCAACGGCTATATCGAGTCCGGCGAAGTCACATTTGACGGCAAAGACCTTGTCAACATGTCTTTGAATGACATGTACAAGATCAGAGGCAACGATATTTCCGTTATCTTCCAGGAACCGATGACTTCACTAAACCCTGTCTTTTCGATCGAAAAACAGATCGCTGAGACCTACATGCTGCATCAGGGCATGAACAAGAAAGAAGCATACGCAAAGGTCGTTGACATCCTTTCCGATGTCAAGATCCCGAATCCGGAAGTCGTTGCCAAGCAATATCCGCATCAGCTCTCCGGCGGTATGCGTCAGAGAGTCATGATCGCTATGGCTCTGGCCTGCAGACCGAAGCTTCTGATCGCAGATGAGCCGACGACTGCTCTCGATGTCACCATCCAGGCGCAGATCCTGTATCTGATGAACGAACTCAAAAAAGAGTTTGGCACATCGATCTTATTTATCACCCACGACTTAGGCGTCATCAACCAGATGGCTGATGATGTTGCGGTCATGTATTGCGGACAGATCGTTGAGATGTCTCCGAGAAGGACTATCTTCTCCGATCCTGAATACATGCATCCATATACGGAAGGTCTGTTCAATTCCATTCCAAGGCTTGATACGGACGCTAACACAAGACTCGATTCGATCCCGGGTGCCGTTCCGCATCCTCTGGATCTGCCGAAAGGCTGCAAGTTCGCGCCGCGCTGCAAGTATTGCACTGAACGCTGCCTGAATGAAGAACCGGATCTTGTACAGGTCAATGAGCATCAGCAGATCCGCTGCTTCTATCCGAAGAAGGAGGACCGTCATGTCACAAAAAAATAAGAAAGTATTACTTCGCGTCCGCAATCTGAAGCAATATTTCCCTTTGAAGAAAAAAAGTCTTTACGTAAAGGCCAATGACGGTATCGACCTGGATATCTATGAAGGTGAAGTCTTCGGTCTGGTCGGTGAATCCGGATGCGGTAAGTCCACATTCGGAAGAACGCTGCTGCAGTTATATAAGCAGACGGATGGCCGTACGATGTATTACGGAAAGACACTGGATGACATCGCTCCGAAGTACTATATCGATACGATCAAAAACCTTTCCAGACTGAAACAGGAACAGATCAAGGCACAGGCGGAATATGAAAAACTGCGCAAGGAATACGATTCCCTCACAGTTGAGCAGCAATACGCCAAGCATTCCGAACTCGACGCTGCAAAGAAGAAGGCACATGATGATCTTCTTGATCTTTGCAACCTGATCGGTGGCCTATATATCGCTGATGATTTTTCCAAGATCGCTCCGGTCTTTGAGAAAGATTATTCGATCGCCTTAAAACGCCGTGAAGCGGTTGAAAAACTCGCTGAACAGAACGCAAAAAGGGAAGACCTCCTGGCAGATGAAAAGAACACCGATTCGATCGATAAAACGATCGAGAATCTGAACAAGGAGATCGACTCCTATAACGCACAGCTTGCGAAAGTCAAGGAAGAGATCGAAGAACTCAGAAAACCATATCTGGAAAATGAAGAGTTCAAAAAATACGATGCGATGCTCGATGACGGTATCGATCTGGCAAGACTCAACTACAATGAGATGCGTCTTTTAAGAAGAGATCTGCAGATCGTCTTCCAGGATCCGTATTCATCATTGAACCCGAGACTGACCATTGGTCAGATCATCGCTGAAGGCCTGATGGCCCACAACATCTTCGGCAAGAACTCGCCGAGAATGCAGGAATACATCCTGAAGGTCATGGATGACTGTGGTCTGCAGTCTTACTTCCTTCACCGTTTCCCGCACCAGTTCTCCGGTGGCCAGAGACAGCGTATCTCGATCGCCAGAGCCCTGGCAGTCAATCCGAAGTTCGTCGTCTGCGATGAGGCGGTATCCGCACTTGATGTTTCCATCCAGTCACAGATCATCAACCTCTTACAGGACCTCAGGGAAAAACAGGATCTGACGTATCTGTTCATCACGCATGACCTCTCTGTTGTCAAATACATTTCCGATCGTATCGGTGTCATGTATCTTGGCAATATGGTCGAACTTGCGGAATCCGAAGAGATCTTCAAGAATCCGATCCATCCGTATACACAGGCTTTGATCAACGCGATCCCGACAACGGATCCGGATGGTCAGAAGGAACTGCATATCCTGGAAGGTGATATTCCGTCACCTGTCAATCCGCCAAGTGGATGCAAGTTCCACACGAGGTGTCAGTACTGCACCGAGATCTGCAAGCAGGTCGTTCCTGAATGGCGCGAACTTGCCAAGAATCACTTCGTTGCCTGCCACCATCCTTTGAACCAGGATAAGAAAGAACAATAATGCTGTTCAAAGACAAGTACGAACGCGCCAAGAAATGGCAGCTCGAACAAAAAGAAAAGGAAGAAGCCAAACATCCTGCCAATTATGATATTTCTCCGGAAGATATCATTGAAAAAGGGGACATGCTGGCAATGATGATCTCAGGTGTCTTAACGATCCTGCCGATCGTCACGATCCTTCTGCTGATCATCGTGCTTGTGGCGATGGCATTCATGCGTATCCTTTAAACGAAAGAAGCACTCATCTGCTTCTTTTTTTGTTGGAAACTTCAAAAGCTTACTCATTGTTCTTATTGATCATTTTACTTTCAGTACAATCGTAATTCTGAAAATATTTTCATTTATGAAAAGAAAGTGAAATTTTTGTGAACTTTTTCCTTTTGTTTTGTTGAAACGCCTTTTTTGCTCGTGTAGAATTTATATGTAGTCTATTTTTGACTGCAAGAAAGGAAGAACAAATGAAAAAGTTATTAGTTTTATTGCTTAGCTTACTGATGTGCTTATCATTGGCTGCATGCTCTAGCAATAATGGTGGTGGTGAAGAAGCTGCTCCTGCTGAAGCTCCGGCTGAAGGTGAAGCTGCTGAAACTCCTAGCTATGATGCAAATGCTGTCGATCTCAGCTCATTAAAGTTAGCTAACGTCACAGAGTACACATATCCTGATAGCTCAGAAATCGCTAACATGGACTATGTTACTACTGCGCTTGCAACTGATCATGAGATCAACGTCAACTTCGTTGATGGTCTGATCGAAACAGACAGCCACGGCGCTTATGTTGGTTCTCTTGCTGAGTCCTGGGAATCCAATGAAGATGCTACTGAATGGACATTCCATTTAAGAGATGGTGTTCAGTGGGTCACTTCCAATGGCGAAGTTTACGCCGATGTCGTTGCTGAAGACTTCGTTACTGGTTTAAGACATGGTGCTGAATTCCAGACAGGTACAGGTTATGTTGCTGGTGCTGTCAAGGGTTACTCTGATTACTATGCAAATGGTGATTACTCTGACGAAGCATGGGCAAACGTTGGTATCGAAGCTGTAGATGATAAGACTGTCAAGTTTACTTTGAACGATCAGGTTCCTTATTTCTACACTCAGGTCGAATATACGACTTTCTATCCGATCAACAGACAGTTCCTTGAATCCAAGGGCGAAGGCTGCAAGATCGGTTCCCCTGATATCACTGCTTGTACATTCGGTCAGCCGGTTCCGGATTCCATCCTTTACAATGGTGCTTTCATTCTTGACTCTTTCGATGTTCAGTCATCTACAGTTTTAAGAAAGAATGCTAACTACTGGGATGCAGACAACGTAAATCTTGAAAAGGTCACTATCGTTTATGATAACGGTTCCGACCCTTATTCAACGATCCGTGGTTTCGAACAGAACTTATACGCTGCAGCAGGTATCATCACTTCCTGGGGCGATGAAATGTTCAACGCTATGAAGGCTAAGTATGATGGTTATCTTACAACTTCTCTGCCTAACTTCTATGCATTCGGTGTCGTATTCAACTACAACCGTGTCACTTATGACAACACGAACTATGCTACAGATACTGCTTTAGCAGACAACACTAAGGCTGCTATCAGAAACGAGAACTTCCGTAAGGCTGTAAAGGCTGCATTCGATGTTCCTGCATATCTGATGGTTTCTGCTCCGGAAGAAGTTGCTATGGCTACATTACGTAACATGAACGGTGTTCCTAACCTTGTCACATTATCAGATGGTACTCCTTACAACACTTTAGTTGAAGAAGCTTACACTGAAATGACTGGTGATACTGTTTCCCTCGCTGATGGTCAGTGGCCATGGCTCAGCAAGGATAAGGCTCTTGAATACATTGAGGCTGCTAAGGCTGAAGGTATTGAATTCCCGGTTCACCTTGACATGCTGGTTCCTGAAACATCTGACAGACTTGTAAAACAGGGTCAGTCCATGAAGCAGTCTATCGAAGAGAATACAGACGGTCAGATCATTATCGAATTAGTCATGAGAGACTTAGATACAGTCCAGAACATTGCTTACTATTCTGAGGGCTGGGATCAGGCTGACTACGATATCTCTACATTCACTGGCTGGGGTCCTGACTATGTTGACCCTAAGACATTCACAGAGATCTACTCACCGGTTGACGGTTACTACATGCATGCATGTGGTTTAACTGATAACGGTGTTGTCGGTTCTGCTGATGAATTCGGTCAGGATGATGACATCAAGACTGAAGTTGGTTTCTACGAGTATGAAGACCTTTACAGAGCTGCTGATGCAGTCAAGGCTGATCTTGATGAGCGTTACAAAGCATTCGCAAAGGCTGACGCTTACTTACTGGCTCATTGCTTATACATCCCTACAACTCAGCAGTCAAGAACTATGAGAGTTTCTCATGCTGTACCGTTCTCTGCTCCTTATTCAAGTGGTGTATCTCAGTACAAACTGAAAGGTTTACAGTTACAGGAAGACATCGTCACTACTGAACAGTATGACGCTGCAAAGGCTGCCTGGGAAGCTGGTAACTAATCTCTTTAAACTGAATCGTTATTGACACAGTAGAGAATTGGTGTAAAAGCCAATTCTCTACTTTTGTTCCTTAGAAAGGAACAGGGAGTGAATGAAGATGAGAAAATACATATTAAAGAGGATCTTGCGTTCTATCATTTCGGTATTTATCGTTGTCTCGATCGTTATCGCGATGATTTTTACTTTGATCCCGCGTACGAAAGTTCTGGATCTTGATACCAGTTATCGTAAGATGACGGGTGATAACAAGACAGCTTATCGTTTTACCACTTTTGAAAAACTCGGATATCTTGATTTTGTCAGGATCTCTGATATTTGCGCTGAATCAGAAAACCCTTCAGCTTGTTCTGTCAACAAATCTGCTGAACAGCAAGCAATGCTGGAAAAATACGAAAATGACGGATATACTGTTGAATATTTCCGTAACGGCACGCCTTATGCTTATCATGACTACACTGTTTTTGAACTTGCATTGAACTTCTGGAAGAATCTTGTCAAGTTTGACAGCGTGAACTTCGTTGAAAAGACATACGGTGTCACAGATTTAGAGAAAAAGTATTATATAGGTAAAGACGAAAACAATTTTCCTGCTATCATGTGTAGCGGATGTGAATATAAATATCAGGTATATTTTGGACACGGTTTCCCATTTGTTCATCAGAACATGGTCAAGCTGTATTTTGGTATTTCTTTCCCGACGAAATCGGGTATGCACACACTTGATGTCATCAATGAGGAACAGGGTTCCCAGAAAGCGATACTGCAGACCTTCCCGACAGGCGTGGAACTTGAGTCTCCGCTCAACCAGATGACTGCAAAGTATAAACCGAATGTCGACCACCTGGATCAGACGAGGTTTACAGACAACTATGCAGACTGCAAGAGCTACTACGAGTCTCCATCCATGGTCGAGACTTCCTATATCTTCGGTATCATTTCTCTGGTCATCGCCTATGCGATCGGTCTTCCGGCCGGCATGGGCATGGCGAGAAACAAGGATGGTATCTGGGATAAACTGGGTGTTGCGATCATCAACTTTTTGATCGCGCTTCCTTCGCTGGCCCTCATATTCTTTGTCAGACAGATCGGTTCGATGGTCTTCCAGCTGCCGGATAAGTTCCCGCTGCTCGGATTTGGCAATATCAAATCCTATATTGCACCGATCCTGATCCTTTCACTTCTTTCTTTGCCTGGTCTGATGACCTGGACAAGAAGGTATATGATCGACCAGTCAAATTCCGACTATGTCAAATTTGCCAAGGCGAAAGGTCTTTCACAAAGAGAGATCTTCACCAAGCATATCCTTAAGAATGCCGTCATTCCGATCGTTAACGGTATTCCGGCATCGATCATCCTGTGTATCTCCGGTGCACTGATCACTGAAAGTGCATTCGCGATCCCGGGCATGGGCAAGATGCTTCCGGATGCGATCAACAAGATGAACAACAATATGGTCATTACGCTGACTTTCATCTTTGCGGCGTTATCGATCTTCTCCGTATTGCTCGGTGACCTGCTGATGACTCTGGTCGATCCGCGTATCCAGTTAGCTGAAAAGAAGAGAGGTAGTGAATAATGTCAGAAAAAGTAATCAAAACAACAGACGACCTCGATCCTTCGATGTTTGAATTTCAAAGAGCGGACGACAGTGCGTCAGAACATATTGCGGCCCCGAAGTATTCCTACTGGGGTTCCGTCTTCAGAAGATTCTTCTCAAACAAGATCGCTATTTTGATGCTGATCGTTGCAGTTACAGTTGTTCTGTTTGCGTTCATTCAGCCGATGATCAGCGGCTACGATCATATGAAGACGCCAAATATCAACAACAAATCGATGCACTATATCAGACCTTTCAAGAGCTTTAAGTATATCTTTGGAACGGATGACAAGGGCAATTCCTTATTTGATGCACTGTGGTCAGGTGCGAGAAACTCGCTTTTCATTGCGATCGCTGCAACCTTCATCACAGAGTCGATCGGTATCATCGTCGGTATGTTCTGGGGCTTCTCCAAGAAGATGGACGTCGTCATGATTGAGATCTACAACGTCTTATCAAATATCCCGACCATGCTGATCGCAATGATCCTGGTCTATGCATTAGGTGCCGGTTTTGGACAGCTGATCTTTGCATTAAGTGTCACCAGCTGGATCTCTACGGCATACTTTATCCGTGTTCAGGTCATGATCATCCGTGACAGGGAATACAACCTTGCTTCACAATGTCTGGGAACACCGACATACAAGATCATCCTGAACAACATCCTGCCGTATCTGATCTCGATCATCATCACATCTGTATCACGTGATGTTCCGGCTTTCATTTCCTATGAGGTTGCGCTTTCCTTCATGGGTGTTGGTCTTGGCCAGCAGCATGCATCTTTGGGAAGAATGGTTCAGAACTATGCGCCTTATATGACAAGTGCTCCATATCTGTTCTGGATCCCGGTCATTACGACAGCTGTCATTTCCGTATCGCTTTACATCGTCGGTCAGGCTCTTGCAGATGCCAGCGATCCGCGTACGCATATGATTTAAGGAGGGCGATATGGAAGAGAAAAATATTATTTTATCCGTAAAGAACCTTGAAGTTAAATTCAAAGTCAGAGACAGGGTCTTAACAGCGATCCGAAATGTCTCCCTCGATTTTGAGGAAGGAAAAGTTGTTGCGATCGTCGGTGAATCCGGATCAGGAAAATCCGTTTTCACAAAGACGTTTACAGGTATGCTGGAAGTCAACGGTGAAGTCAGCAATGGCGAGATCTGGTTTGAAGGCAGAAACCTGATGGATATCAAGAACGACAAGGGCTGGGAAGAGATCCGCGGCAAAAAGATCGCTACCGTCTTCCAGGACCCGATGACTTCTCTGAACCCGGTCCGTACGATCGGTTATCAGATCTCGGAAGTCATCATGAAACATCAGGGCAAATCGAAAGCGGAAGCCAAGGCGGAAGCGATCGAACTGATGGAAAAAGTCGGCATCAAGGATGCTGAAAGAAGATACGACGAATATCCGTTCATGTATTCCGGTGGTATGAGACAAAGGATCGTCATCGCGATCGCTTTAGCCTGCCATCCGAAGATCCTGATCTGTGATGAGCCTACGACGGCACTTGATGTTACCATCCAGGCACAGATCATTCATCTGATCAAAGACCTTGCAGAAGAGTATGGCTTTACAACGATCTACATCACGCACGACTTAGGTGTCGTTGCCAATGTTGCGGACTACGTTGCCGTCATGTATGCCGGTCAGATCATTGAATACGGTACGGTTGAAGATATCTTCTACAACTCCAAGCATCCATATACCTGGGGACTTTTAAGCTCGCTGCCGCAGCTTGGCTTAAAGGGCGAAGAACTCTTCGCGATCAGAGGAACACCACCTTCATTGTTTGAAGAGGTCAAGGGCGATGCCTTTGCGCCTAGAAGCAATTACTCTTTGAAGATCGACTTTGAAAAAGAACCGCCGATCTTCAAAGTCTCCGATACACACTGGGCCAAGACATGGCTGCTCGATCCGCGAGCTCCGAAAGTAGAACCTCCTGCTGTGATCACTTCCTTGCACGAGAGAATGCTTGAAATGACTAAGAAAGGAGGCGTCTATGGAGAAAGATAAAAAAGAAGTTTTGCTGGATGTCAAACATCTGGAAGTCACTTTCTTTAACGGCAGCAATAAAAAAGGTTTCCGTGCTGTAAAGAACGCCAATTTTCAGATCTATAAGGGTGAAACATTCGGCTTAGTCGGTGAATCCGGTTCCGGCAAGACGACGATCGGCCGTTCGATCATGCGGCTCAATCCGATCTCCGATGGTGAGATCTGGTTTGAAGGCAAGAGGATCGACGGCAAGATCTCCAAGGAAGAAAAGACGCATGTTATCCGTAACATCCAGATGATCTTCCAGGATCCGGCTGCATCCTTGAATGAACGTGCAACCATTGACTATTGCGTTTCCGAAGGTCTTTACAATTTCCATCTTTATGAAAATGAAGAAGACCGTGTCAGAAAAGTCGATGAGGCTCTTGAGTCCGTCGGTCTGCTTCCGGAACACAAATCGAGATATCCGCATGAATTCTCCGGCGGTCAGAGACAGCGTGTCGGCATCGCCAGAGCCATGATCATGGAACCGAAGTTCATCATCGCCGATGAGCCGATCTCCGCACTTGATGTCTCGATCAGAGCACAGGTCTTAAACCTGATGAACAAGTTCAAGGAAGAACGTGGTCTGACTTATATGTTCATTGCCCATGACCTTTCTGTCGTCAGATACTTTGCCGACAGGATCGCCGTCATCCACAACGGACGTATCGTTGAGATCGCACCGACCGAAGAACTGTTCAAATATCCGCTCCATCCTTACACCTTATCTCTGCTGCAAGCAGTACCGATGCCTGACCCGCAGATCGAAAAGGCCAAGGAACTTGTCATCTATGACGAGTCCAAGCGTGACCTGTCCGGTGAAAAACCTGTTTTACAGGAGATCAGACCGGATCATATGGTCTTCGCAAACGAACGCGAAATGGCGGAATACAGAGCAAAACTCAAAGAAATGATGGCAGAATAAAGACGGTGGCCCTAAAACGGGTCATCGTTTTTTAAAAGGATTACATCTGAAAATTTATTGCATAAACTGTTATCAGCATCAAAGACGAGTGCTGCTTATATTCAATCCCA
>DESX01000008.1:69876-79901 GCA_002362065.1 Solobacterium sp. UBA3303 | reverse complement strand
TTAATTAGTTCCTCCTACTCGATTGCCTTAGCTTATTTTAAGAGCTTGTTGACTAATGCCTGAACTTCGGAATAGTCATAGCCGGCAGCTGTCAGTTTGTCTTTTCTTTCCTGACCGTTGCCCCATTTGCCACGGATGACTTCCTTTGCGACTTCTTCGAGGTCCTTCTTGGCAGAACCTAAGAGTTCGTTGACCTTGCCCTGAACTTCAGAGTAGTCATAGCCGGCAGCTGTCAGTTTGTCTTTTCTTTCCTGACCGTTGCCCCACTTGCCTTCGATAACTTCCTTGGCGAGGTTTTCGATCGCTGCAGCTCTCTTGGCGAGTTTTTCTGCTTCGATCTTGGCAGCAGCTTCCTTAGCCTTCTGTTCTGCAGCTTTCTTTGCGTCTTCGGCAGCCTTGATCAGGCTGTTGGCCTTGGATCTGACCTGTAAGAAGTTGTCGTAGCCGGCTTCTTTCAGTTTCGCCTTGATCTCGTCATCGTTTGCGCCCCATTTGCCATCGAGCAGTTCTTTGGCGAGTGTGTCGACATCGTTTTTGACTTCCTCGACCTTGGTCGTCACTTCTTCTTTGACTTCTTCGGTCTTCTTTTTGAAACCATCAAATAATCCCATAATTCCTGATTCCTCCTTTGTTTTACATCGCTTGCATATGATATTGGATGTATGTTTTCGTTACTTTTATTATATTACATGCGATTTTGTTTTGGAAAATTTACTATGACAAAGAAAAATGCAGCGGGTGCTGCACTTTCTTTATTTTGTGTTGCTGAGATCGAAGATGACATCGAGCTTGTCCTTACATTTTTCAAGGGCCGCCTTGTTGCCGACGACGCAGACGTTGTCATCTTCATTGACGTATTTAAACAGATCGATCGCCTTCCTGAGGTCTTCGAGATCCGTGCTTAAGATCTGATCCAGGATCTTGCATTTATCTTCATACGTGACGCCCATCAGGTATTCGCCATCGGTCGTCAGGATGCAGGTCCTTGTGGAAAGAAGCGGATCGAAGTCACCGGTCGTACCGACGATGTAGTTTTCGATGTCCTTTCCTTTTTCACAGAAGTCCTCAAGGTAGTCGACGGTCTTTTCAAAGATGTCGAGCGTATTGGCAGGGCTCGGATCTCTGTAGGAGTAGAAACCGGCAGATCTGGCAAGACCCGAACGGAAACCGCAGCCATAGGCACCGCCTTTGACACGGACGTTGTTCCACAGATAGTCGTAGCTTAAGATGTTGGACAAGACAAACATCGTACCGATCTTTTCGATCTTATCATCAAGCAAAGATGACTTTGCGGCGTAGGAGATGTTAGCTGGCACGCTGATGCCTTCCTTGCGGCTGCCCAGCGGCGGGATCCGGATCGGCTCGCCGATCTTTCCTTCCGGGGCATCCTTGAGCAGATCCTTGACGTTTTCCATGCAGCGATCACCGGAAACGGAGATGGTGTAGCGCTCTTTGATGAAGAGCTTTTCGCAAAGCTTCTTCAGCAGATCGATGAAGTGATCAGATTTCTCTTCCCAGTGCTCATCGAGGTCTTTGAGATACCTGTAGGCTTCATAGCCCTTGGCGTATTCGGCAACTGCGGAAACGGAAGAAGAGTAGGATGCCGCTCTTTGAAGCGCCAGGGAGTGGCCGGCATTGATGTAGGCCTGTTCCATGCCGAAGATGTTCTGCTTCAGGATATCGGAGATCGCCTTGCGGTCAGAGAAATCGGTGTGATAGAGGATCTCTTTGAGCAGGTCGTTGGTCTTCTCATCGTTTCTTGTCAAAGATGACCAGCAGATCACGATGTTGTCGTGGTATTCATCCTTGAGGAAGGTCCTTGCGCCGGATAAGGTCGTTGAGAAATCACCCATGAGGGACTTCATCAGACGATTGATCGTTAATGCATCGTATTTTTCCGTGCTGAGATTTCCAAGCAGGGTCATCAGCTGCGCAGTGACGGTGATCTCTTCGCTGTTTAGATCATCAGCCCTGACGATCAAAGAGGTGTAGGAGATGCCGTTTGTCGCAAGCGGATGTCTTAAGACTGTTGTTGTTTCATATGTGTCAACTTCAAACGGATAGGCAGACGGTGTCTTCTTGAGGTCTTCGAGATGCAGAGCCGGCAGCGTCGCCTTTTGTTCCGGCGTATCTTCTTCGTTTTGCCAGATATGAAGTTTCTCATTCATGGAAACGAGTTCTGCTTTATCTTCTGCTGTCCATGTAGAAGCGATGGCCTGCAGTTTTTCTTTTTCTCTGGCGAGCTTTTCCTGGCCAAGCGTATTGGAAGGTCTTAAGAAGACTTTCGCATTGTGCTTTGAATCAAGGATATAGGTCCGGATCAGATCTTCGTAGTAGGAAGTCGACAGTTTTTCCCTTAATGTATCAAAGAGGCTGCCGAAGCAGATCGAATCTTTCGGATCGCCACCATAAAGCCAGGAGTCAAGAGAAGACAATGCGAAGACAAGACCCTTCGGCATGCCGCCGAAGTCTCTTTCAAGTGCCTTGAATTCTTTCTGGTTGAGCGATGCTTCGAGTTCTTTGCGATCAAGTCCGTTCTTGACGGTATCCTTTAAAACCGAGAGGATCGTCTCATAGACTTCTTCCTTCTTTTCGAGGTCGGAGTTGTAGACGTCGATCTCGACGTATGGCTGGAAGATACCGTCCTGTACATCGAAGGAGACATCTTCACCAAGTCCCTTGGAAAGGATGGCTTTCTTGAGCGGGGACTCATTGCTGCCGCAAAGGACGGAGGCGATCAAAGAGAAGGCGATCGTCTTTTCATAATCATCGAAGTCGCCGATGACATAGCCATAGGCCATCTGTGCCTTGCCTTTGCCGTCGTCATCCGCTGCGATCTCGTAGTCTTTCGTGACTTCATCGATGACCGGTCTTTGTTTTTCGATGGTGATCAGTTCACCTTCCTTGCCGAAAGCGGACAGGTATTCATCATCGATGATCGAAAGGATCTGATCGATGTCCATGTTGCCGTCTAAGAAAATATAGGAATTGGAAGGATTGTAGTATTTCTTGTGGGCTGCACAGAACTGTTCGTAGGTCAGGTCCGTAATGTGATCCGGATCGCCGCCGGATTCGTTGCCATAGCAGGTATCCGGGAACAGGGAATGCATCATCAGTCTTCCCTTGACACCGTCTGGCGAAGAGAAGGCACCCTTCATCTCATTGAAGACGACACCTTTGTAGATCGGCTCTTCGTTGACGTCGTTGAGTTCATAATGCCAGCCTTCCTGATAGAAGACGTTCGGGCTCTTTAAGACCAGCGGATAGAAGACGGCGTCAAGATACACGCGCATCAAATTGACAAAGTCTTTGTCGTTCCGGGAAGAGACCGGATAGACTGTCTTGTCCGGATAAGTCATCGCATTTAAGAAGGTCTGTAAGGAACCCTTGAGCAGATCGACAAAAGGTTCTCTGACCGGGTATTTCCTTGAACCGTTGAGCACGGAGTGCTCCAGGATGTGGAAGACACCGGTGTCATCGACCGGAGTCGTCTTGAAGCCGATCGAGAAGGTCTTGTTTTCATCATCCCGTTTCAGCCAGATCGCACGGGCGTTGGTCTTCTCGTGGATCATTTCATACATGTCCGCCTGTATCTCATCGAAATGGCGGACGCGGTTTACTTTGAAACCGTGGATCGTATCATTTACTTGCATCATCGTATTTTTCTCCAATAAGGCAATTATATCACTTTGATTCTCAGTTCTTGCCCGATCAGCTACAGATGTGCTTTCCTTCATTAAAGACTTTGTACCGAAAAGCCGAAACAATAAAAGACTTCAGTCCATGAAGAAAGACAAAAACAGATAAAATAGAGATAAGGAAAGAGGAAAGAATAATGTGGAATGATTTCAATACCGGCGATTATAACGGAATGATCGCTGAGACGATCGATATCAAAGGCAAGGATGAAAAGCCGCTTCGCGTTTACTATTCACACCCTGTAAAGAAAAAGGATGTGCCTTCGATCGTTCTGATACCGCATATGCCAGGCTGGGACGAGTATTGCAGGGAAGCTTCCCGCAGATTTACGGAACACGGCTATGCCGTGGTCTGTCCGGATATCTACCAGGACTATGGTACTGGTAGACCGGGCGAAGTCTCCAAAAAGATGATGGAAGCCGGCGGCGTCAAAGATGAAAGCGTCATGGATGACGTGAGGGCTTCGATCGATTATCTCAAAGAGCAGGAAGACTCCAACGACAAAGTCGGTGTCATCGGCATGTGTTCCGGCGGAAGACATGCGTTCTTAGCTGCCTGCAAACTGGATGGCATCGATGCGGCCGTGGACTGCTGGGGCGGCGGTGTCATCATGAAGGAAGAGGAGCTTTCTGATGCAAGACCTGTCTCGCCGATCGATCTTGTCGACAGGCTGGATTGTCCGCTTTTAGGTATCTTTGGAAACGATGACCGTCATCCGGGTGTTGAAGAAGTCAACAAAACGGAAGCCATCCTGAAAGAAAAAGGAAAAGATTACGAGTTCTGCCGCTATGATGGGGCAGGGCATGGCATCTGGTATTATGACAAGCCGATGTATCGGCAGGAGGCGGCGATGGATTCCTTCAACAAGGTCCTGGAATTCTTTGACCGCCATCTGAAGTGAGATGTCTTCTTTCACTTTGATGGTCAAGCCGATCGGCTCGGCCTGCAATATGGCCTGCAAGTACTGTTACTATCTGGGCAACGACTTAAGCAGGCACAAACCGATGTCCTATGAGACACTGGAGCTTTTAATACGCAAATATTTTGAAAGTTCCGATGGGGATGTCTTTTCCTTTATCTGGCATGGCGGCGAGCCGACCCTTCGAGGACTCGATTTCTTCAAACAGGCCGTCGAACTTCAAAAGAAATATCTTCCCAAGGGGAAGCAATGCTGGAACAACCTGCAGACCAATGGTCTTTCCTTGAATGAAGAATGGTGCGCCTTTTTGAAACAGGAACATTTTGATGTCGGCCTTTCGATCGATGGGACAAAGCTGAGTCACGACACCTATCGCAAAGACGCTTCCGGAAATGAGACCTACGAGCGGATCAAGGAAAACATCGGCCTGCTTAAACGATATGGCATTTATCCCGATCTTCTCTGCACGGTCAATGCGATGACCCAGGAAGATCCCTATGGCGTCTATAAGAGCCTGCAGGATCTTCACACCGGCTGGATACAGTTCATCCCGGTGGCTAACAGAAGGGAAGACGGAGGTCCCGATGAGGACTCAGTCGATCCTTTAAAATATGGAGAATTCTTGCGCTGTATCTTTCATCAGTGGTTCTATCATGACACGAAGGATACCGGTGTGCAGCTGTTCATGGAAATGTTATTAGCCTATATGGGAAAAGGGCAGACGCTTTGCTGGCTGAAGAAAGAGTGCGGCGATGTGCCGGTCGTTGAAAGTGACGGCAGGGTCTATTCCTGCGATCACTTTGTCAACGAAAGGCATTATCTGGGAAATATCCATGAAAGCTCTTTTGGAAAGATCCTGGAAAAGCAGGAGAGTTTCGCAAAGCGCAAGAGCGATCTCAATGAGAAATGCAGAAAGTGTCCGTTCCTCTTCCTTTGCCATGGCGGCTGCATCAAAGACCGGGATGAAGAAGGAAACAATATCCTATGTCAGAGTTATCTGAAACTCTTTGAAGAGACAAAAGAGCCGATGGCCAAAGCGGTCGCTTTGATGAAAAAAGGCTACACACTGCCACAGGCTGCTTCCTTCTTAAAGAAGGAGCGGGATGCGCTCTGGAAAGACACCAAACCTAATGCCTTATGTCCCTGCGGCAGCAGGCGGAAGTTCAAACACTGCTGCAGGAGCTGAGTTCACATAGAAGGAGTCAGAATGATCCGATTGTTTGTTGCCGATATCGATGGCACGCTATTAAATGAATATTCAAAGCTTGAAGAAGAGACGATCGCTGCAATCAGACGTTTTCAATCAGGCGGCGGTACCTTTATGGTCGCGACCGGAAGAAACAGCTGGGAATTAAACGTCGTCACGGACAAGGTCGATGATGTCATCATCAACTGTGTCAATGGAGCCTTGTTGTGTGAAGAAAACGGTGAAAGCATCCTTGCGCAATTTGTCGATGAGGATGCGATCAGGATCGTCTATGAACTGTGTCAGCGCTGCGTCGTGCCTGTCGAATTTCATGGTGAGAAGGCGACCTATATCCCCTGTAAAAAGGAAGATCTTCTGAAAAAAGCTCTTCCGGTCTTTGAAAGAAGCTTTAAAGAAGATCCCGTGTATGTCTTTGAACAGATCTTTGGCAAGGGGGCGTGTTTTGAAACGCCGATCGAAGAGATCTTACAAAAGCGGATCACAAAGATCGAAATCCTTTTCATCGAAAAAGAAAAGCAGAAAAGACTGCTGAAGGAAGTTGAGACAAGTCTTCCGGAATGCAGCATCGTTTCGGTCGAATTCATGTCCAATATTGAGATCACCAGCAGGTACGCCAATAAAGCAAAAGCGATACAGGCTTATTGCGCTTTGAAGGGGATCAAAGAAGATGAGGCCGCAGTCGCCGGTGATGGAGAAAACGACATACCGATGTTGAAATGTTTTAAACACTCCTACGCCATGGCCAACGCCAATGAAAAGACAAGAAATGCCGCAAAGCATGTCGCCGCATCCAATCGTGAAAAAGGTGTGGCTAAACTGTTGAATGAAATATGTGACGCAAATGAAAAGGGCCTTTGAATCAAGGACCCTTGTTTTGTTTTGTGATACAGGAACGATCCTTTGCCTGCAATGCGGCAGACAGGATCAGATGTTTCTCGACAAAAGGCAGACGCAGTACTGGTTCATACTGATGCTCTCTGCTTTTGCCTGTTCGGCGAGCTGTCTGTGCAGGCTTTTTGGTATACGCAGTTTGAACTGACCGGAATAGGTCTCCAGCTGTGAAGGCATTCTGATCTCGACGTGGTCTTCAATGGCTGCTTCTAACCAGGTTTTTTTGCATCTTCGCCTTTTTTCAGAGCTTCAGCCATCGTATCGGCAATGCTCAGACAGCCGGGCAGATCAGGGTAAGAGATTACATAGCCCCCTTCATCCGGATCGGGAATGATCTCCATTCTGTAGGGAAGCTTCATGTATTCATCCGGTGTTTTCATCATCTTCTCCTTTGATCGCTTTTTATATAACGATATACTCCTGTATATATAGCACGATGGTATCGTATATGGTGTCAAATTGAAAATACATAACGGCCGGTCAGTTCTGCGGTTTGTCCTGTACATGATCTCTTAAAAAACAGCTCTGATTCCTGAAAACTTTGATGTTATGATGAAGGCAATGAAAGAATATGATAATTACATCTTTGATCTGTATGGAACTCTGGTCGATATCCATACGGATGAGATACGTCCATCCTTCTGGAAAAAGGTCTGCGATATCTATGAGTTTTATGGGGCTGTTTACACGTATCGGGAACTGAAGGATGCGTATCATTCAAAGGTCGAAGAACTCGAAAGAGATCTTAGAAGATCTGAAAGAGATGCAGAGATCGATCTGTATGCCGTTTTTTCTTTCCTCTATGAGCAGAAAGGTGTGAAGGCAGATAAGGAAATGATCAAACAGACGGCTGTAAGATTCCGTGAAGCTTCGATCAGTCACATCCGCCTTTATGCCGGCGTGAGCGAATTATTGAAGATGCTTCATGAACATGACAAAAAGGTCTTTCTTTTAAGCAACGCCCAGGAACTCTTCACCATGAAGGAACTCGAAGATCTTGAGATCAGAGATCTTTTTGACGACATCTTCATCTCTTCTGCCTGCGGCATCAAAAAGCCGGGAAAGAAATTCTTCAAGGCATTTATGGACAAATGGGATCTTGATAAGGATTCCTGTCTGATGATCGGCAACGACTTGTTTTCCGATGTCAAAGGCGCAATGAATGCCGGTATCGACAGCTATTATATTCACTGCGGTCTTTCGCCAAAGAGACCCTGCAGCATAAAGGCAACGTATGAACAGGACCATATGGATCTGAAACTTCTGAAGCGCAGGATCTTAAGCAGTTTTAGCTCTATTCATTCAGAATTCTAATATAATTGTGATAAGCGAGGTAGCGTTATGAAACAATATCTGGATCTGTGCCGTGATGTACTTGAACACGGCGAAAAAAGAGGAGACCGTACCGGTACGGGAACGATCTCAAAGTTCGGTTATCAGATGAGAGTCAACCTGGAAGATGGTTTTCCGCTTCTGACGACCAAGAAAGTCTTCTACAGAGGCATCTTTGAAGAACTTTTCTGGTTCCTGAAAGGAGAGACCAATATCCGTCCGCTGGCTTTGAAGAAGGTGAAGATCTGGAATGACTGGCCTTATGCCAAATACAAAGCTTCCGAAGAATACAAAGGTGAGACGATGGACGAATTCATCGCAAAGATCTGTGAAGATGAAGCCTTTGCGGATAAATGGGGTGACTTAGGTCCGGTTTATGGCAAACAGTGGCGTGATTTTGACGGCAGTGGTGTCGACCAGATCAAAAACCTGATCGAAAACCTGAAGAACGATCCGTTCTCAAGAAGGCACCTCGTCGTTGCCTACAATCCGGCGCAGGTCGATCAGATGGCCCTTCCGCCTTGTCATGCGTTCTTCCAGTTCTATGTCTCGGCAGACAAGAAGAAGCTCTCTTGCCAGCTGTATCAGCGTTCGGCTGATCTTTTCTTAGGCGTGCCGTTCAATATCGCTTCCTATGCGCTCTTGCTGGCGATGGTTGCACAGGTCTGTGGCTATGAGCCATACGAATTCGTTCATACGTTTGGCGATGCCCACATCTATCTTGACCATATCGATCAGATCAAGGAACAGCTCTCCAGGGAACCTAGGCCATTACCTAAGCTTTGGTTAAATCCGGAGATCAAGGACATCTTTGATTTCACGATCGATGATGTCAAAGTCCTGGACTATGATCCATGGCCTGCGATCAAAGGGAAGGTGTCCGTATGATCTCTTTCTCTGTCGCATTTGATCCAAACAAAGGGATCGGTATCAAGGGGGCTTTGCCCTGGCATCTGAAAGATGAACTCAAGATCTTCAAACGCAACACCATGTACAAAAACATCCTGATGGGTCAGACGACCTTTGACGGGCTGCCAAGAAAGCTGGCGGATCGCTACATCACTGTCGCTTCCATCGATCCCAACTATCATCCGGAAGAAGCTGAAGTCACCAATGACCTCAAGGGCTTTCTGGAGGAACACGAGGATGATGAGACGGAATACATCATCTGCGGTGGCGCATCGATCTTCAATCAGGCCTATCCGTATGCGAAAAAAGCCTATGTTTCTTTCGTGAAAGAGGAATATGAAGTCGATACCTGGTTCAATGTCTTTGAGATGGAGGACTGGGATATCGTACTTGAAGAAGACCATCCGGATTTCGTCTATCGGGAACTGGTCAGAAAGTCTGAAAAATAGTTATTCAAGAGGGAAAAGATCCCTCTTTTTCATATACGGAAAATGTGATCATCACGGCCTGAGATGATCATGATTGATGATATAATGCAGATGTAAAAAAAAGGAGAGAAAACTATGACAGAAGTCAAAGCTGCAAAAGATGGCAATATCTATGTTCCTTTTGAGGACCGTAAGGGAAATGAATCGATCGTTTATTTTACCCGTGAGATCTCCCCTGCAGGGATAAAGAAGGCCTTTGAAAAGGTCAATCAGCACATTACGGGCAAAGTTGCGATCAAGCTGCACACCGGTGAAAAGAACGGTCCGAACTTCACTCCGGCTTCCTGGGTCAAGGAAGTTATGGAAAGCACAGAATCCTTAAAGGATGCAACGATCATCGAGACCAATACTTACTACGAGGGTGACCGCGATACGACGGAAAAACACCTCGAGACATTAAAAGTCAATGGCTGGACATTCTGCCCGGTCGATATTACTGATGCAGAGGGAACGACTGATCTGCCGGTCAAAGGCGGCAAGTGGTTCGACCACATGACTGTCGGTTCTCATCTGACCAACTATGATTCCATGTTCACACTGACCCATTTCAAGGGCCATACAATGGGCGGCTTTGGCGGCT